>CAJOOV010000044.1 GCA_905236265.1 uncultured Oscillospiraceae bacterium
ACCTGAATGGTCCGTTCTTCCGGAAGCAGAACCGCCTGGCTGCTGTCCATGTCACAGGACCGCAGAGCCAGCATTTTTGACTCCTCATTGAGCAGAATCTGCACCTGCTTCGGTCGTTCCAAAACGTCCAGAATTCCGTCGTTGAGCATCATCGCATCCTCTTTGAAATTCAGGGTGAGGAGAAGTGTAACCTGCGGCTCCGGATTCAGTCTCTGTAATTCGTTCATCTGGGCACCTCCACACTGCCTTCCGTGTTATCCGATTCCAGAGCCGCCTGACTGTTTCCCGTGGCCTCCTCATCCTTCTGAGGCTCCACTACCTTATGTTCTTCATCGGCCTTCTCATCGTAGGACGGTTCATCAGCGGGCTGCTCGTTTGACCCCACCTCAGAGAAGCCGTTCTTCAAATCCACCTGTGTGGATGCGTGGTGCTCCTCCATCGTCATGCCAAACTGTCCCTGCCATTCCTCGGGGAGGACGGCTTTCTGGCTCGTTCGTTTCCCGGTATTCGGGTCCCGGCGCTGTGGAAGAAAGCACTCCACAGCGTTCAGATCGAAGAGGTAAAGGCTCTCGCCCTCGTACCGAATCTTCATTCCCTGCATTTTGTAGCGATACTCCGGATTCCAGTTCATCATCGCATAGAGCTTCTCAGTGAAGAGTCGGCAGGAAATGGTCCGGCTCTTTCGCTTGTCCCCTTTCAGTATGCACCAGCGAACGGCATCCCTCTCCCCTGCATCCACCGCCCGAATGACCAGCATCATAAGCGTGGGGTTGATTAAAAAGTGAATGTAGGTGGCGTTCTCCAGCTTGCTGATGCAGGCATTGTTGAAGGAAATGCTGTTGCCCCGTACAGTCATAGCTGGATCAAATCGGTGGGAGATAAATTCGCGCCGGACCACCTGAAAGCCCTCAAAGCTGAAATTTGCCTGGAGCTGAAGCCGCTTCGCCTCCAGCCTGTCCTCCCGGCTCAGACCGCCCAGCCACTCCATCTGCTGGGTCAGATCCGGCGTCTGCCCATGGTTCGTTCCCTGCCCCGCCCCTACTCCCGCGTTCTGCGGCGTGGGGCGGTTAAACGGACGTTGCTGGAAATACCCCTGTCCCGGTCGATACCCCTGCCCCATCTGATTCCATGGCTGATTCTTGTCCATAACCTGCCTCCTAATCTGTGTGCGTTTCAGTTGCTGACCCCTTCACCCGCGGTCGCCTGGCCACCTCTGCCGCCTGTCGGCGCTCCCGGCGCCGCTTCTTTTCCGGCCACAAGGTATCTACCAGGAAGCGGTCCAGCTCTGTGCAAATCTCTATGGCGTTATCTGACAGGCTGCGCTCCCCCAGGGGACTCTCTAACAGCTTTTGGTACGCTTTGTGCATGATCTCCTCTGAAAAGGCACCGTACACCATGCGGCTGGACTCTTCGTGGAGGAGGCACTCACACCGGTAGATGTACCCAAGCCAGTAGGCGTAGGCGAGATCCTCCACGCGCCTGTTTGGTTCCGCGGGCAACTGCGCCAGCGCCAGCGGGAGCTTCAGCGTTTCCGCTTCGTAGGCCTGTGTGAGCGCCATGCTCTTGTTCTCCCCTTCTACCGTCCGGCTGATAATATCATCGATCCAATACAGAGTCTCTACCACCGTAGCCGGACTTTTCAGGAACATGGGGATCCGAATCAGGTCAAAGAGCTCACTGCCCCCCGGCATGTTAGATGTGGAAAAATACACGTCAAAGATCCCGGCAATCTGGCTGGTCATAAACATCGGAGCGAAATCCGCCATGCTCAGGCCCATAAAAGCCGCCTCCATGAACACCGTACCCTGTTTGTTACAGTAGGCCAGGTCATGGATGGAAAACTGACGCCCGTATTTGATGACCGCGCCGTTGTGGGGCGATGCCCTGGCCAGGCGCATCAGGCGCTTCACGTTGGCAGAAAGCGGTCTGCTCTTCGCCGGATTCTTCGAAATGTACATGTACCCTCTCCTCCTTTACTGCTCCCCGCCGTTCGAATGGCCCCCTATGCCCTCAACAGTAGCCTCAGAGACAAACACGCTTTCCCTGGGCAGCTCCGGCGGATTCACAACGATTTCCTGGAGCAGATTGTGGATGGTGTCCTCATCTACCTTGTGGTCCACTTCTATGGGCCGAGCCTCCGCAAGCATCTCCCACTCCTCTCCGCTCTCCTGTTCCACAAAGCCTCTGGTGGTGGAATCGTGCTCAAAAACCGGCTCCCCAAAAATCTTCCGGTTCTGCTCTCGCACCCGTTGAAAGCGATCCTCCATGTCTTTTATTTCCTGAGGCATATCCTCCTCTTCCGGCGGATAAAAGAAGCTCTTGGCATCCTCCCGCTGCTCTTCAGCCATCTCTGCTTCCCTTCTGGCCATGCCCACCTCCTCCTTCTTGTTCACTGCTCTGCCAACGTAGTTGTCCAGATCAAAGGCAAGCACCACAGCGTCTCCGCCGGGCTGCGTTACCCGCTGGCAGGGTATGCGGTAGGTGTAATCGCTCTCCCAGCCCAGAGTGGTATATACCATCCGGGTCATAGCACATGCTGAGATGCCCTTTGCCGTCCACGGCATCGCATTGGGCTTCCCCTTCTGGGCGGGCCGGACCACCATCATGCGCTCCACTGGGTTGATGAGAATCTCCACGTACTCACAGGGCATCAGGGCAACACAGCTGGTGTTGAAGTGGAGTCCCTTTTGACTGAAGCGGACCACCGGCTCATGCACCTGAGAAAACATCTCTGCACTGACCACCTGAAAGGTTCTGGTGATCTCCTCCCGCTTCTGCTCGGTGTGTGCTTCGGACTTTCTGCCCTCCAGCTCGTCCTTTACCTCCTGCTCCGCCTGGGTGTACTCCCGGGCAATCTGAGAGATGCCGTGATCGTCCATCAGGGTGCCGATGCGCCGACCAGCCTCCGGCAGGTATTCCTTTTCCAAATCCACCTCCAGCTTCTCGTCCAGCAGTCCCATCACGATCTGACTGGCCCGGATATAATCCTCCGCGTCAAAGCCTGCCCAGGAGCGATTCATGGAGATGTACCCGGTCAGGGCACCATGGTCCACAATGCGCATGGGCTGGTAGGTTCCCTCCCGGCCATGCCGACCGTGGCCGAACCGCCTGCTGTTCATAATTCGTTGGGCGGCGTTCCACACTGCCCGTGACACGATTGCCTCATGGTGGTTTGCCTGAAAATACTTGTTCTTTTGCCCGGTGTTCCTCTTCTGCTTGTGGTCTTTGTAGTTGGGGGTGTAATACTTCCTGGCCAGTACATCACCGCAGTGTTTTTCGTTGCGCAGTACGGACCGAATCCCGGAAGCAGTCCAGTGGGTGTTGAGGGTTCCATCCTTTCTCCGGCCCCCCGTTGGGATTGCCAGCTCTGTGAGCACCTCTGCCAGTTCGTCGGCGCTCATGCCGTTGATGATGTTGTAATACAGCCAACGCACCACCTTTGCCTCTGCCTCGTTGATGCGAAGCTCTTTTTTGCGCCCGCCGTAGCCGTCTGGAACCTCCACCAGGTCATAGCCAAACAGCCTGGGAGTCATAAACCGGCCCCGGCTGAACCGCCACTCCAGGGATAGCAGAATTGCCTCACTCTTCATATGGCTCTCCTCCTGGGCGACCATGGCCAGGACGATCAGGATGATACTGCTGGTCTGAGCCAGCGTATTCAGGCCCTCCTGCTCAAAAATCACGCCTATCGGTGGGTCGTGGTTTTGCAGTGCCTCTACCCAGACGATACAGTCCATCAGGTTTCTGGCAAAGCGAGACACAGCTTTTGTGATGATTAGGTCAATTTTGCCATCCAGTGAATCCGCCATGAGCTTTTGGAACCCCTGCCGGTGCTCTGTGTTCGTGCCGGAGAAGCCGTCGTCCACATAGGTACCCACATACTTCCAGTTGGGGTTGGACTTGATCTTCGCCTTGTACTCCTTGATTTGCAATGCAATGGAAATGGCCTGATCCAGGTCGTCAGTGGACACCCGGCAGTAGGCCGCCACCCGCAGAAGTGTGTTTTCGCCCCTGGTCTGTTCTGAGGTCGCGGATATCATCTGGATGTTGCTCCCGTCCAGATCTTCTATCTGCTTCACCAGGGCCTTCTTTGCCCTTTGGTGCTCCGTCTCAAAGCTGGCCCCTACGCTCTTCTGCTTCGGTTTAGCCGCACGATCGGCGGCAATTCTCTTTAAATCCTGCACGATCTCCCTTCCTTTCTCTTGTTTTTTTGCCACATATTTTCATCGCGTCACCCCCACAGCCTTCCCGTTTTCCAATCACACAAACGGTTTGTATATTGCTGGTCTCTGTACATATTTTGCTGACATCTGTACATCTGTACATCTGTACATCTGTACATCTTCCCGTAAATGTACTTCTGAGCAAACTTAGACCTCACGCACCTTATATTCGCATATAATTTGCTTTCTGTCTACGACACCAAAGAGGTGTTTTGCAAATTTTTTCAAAAAATATTTCCCCGGTAGTTGAACACAAAAAAAGAGCCTGCCATGTACACTCCTAATGTACATGGCAGACTCGTATTCTATCTGTGGTTATTTTACCTGGTTTGCGTTTTATTCACCTTTTTTGTGGAAAAAGGAACGCCACTGTTTTTCTCCCTCTTGCGCCGCTCCACACCGGCCATATCCTTCCCGCTGTCAAACACAAGCGCAAACGGATCCAACTCAAGTGCTGCACAGATCCTGAGTCCAACCTTCATCGTCGCTCCGGACAGATGGCTCTTTCCATGCTCATACCGCTGGTAAGCCCTCATTTCTATTCCCGCTTCTGTGGCTACCTGGCCCTGGGTCAATCCCAGTGCGTTGCGCCTTTCCCGCAGAATGCGTGCCACACGTTCCTCTTGTCTCTTACCCATAATGCACTGCCCCTTTTCATGGATTTCAGTGTAGTAATCACTCAAATTCCAGAAAAAAGCAACCTCTTACAATGGGTCATAGTTGACAAATATTCTCGCAAATAGTTGTTCATATTATTCGTGGACTTTACCCCGGATAAGAGGTAAAGTACGACTAACAGCAGTAGAAAATATAAATCACTCTGCTGTAAATCAAAAGGAAAAGGAGTGTAATCATGACAAAGGCAGAACTGATTTTTACAGTATCAGGGGCAACCGACATCCCGCCCGATGCAGTCAGACGCGCCCTGAACGCAATCACTGACACTATCATCGAAACTGTAGGCAGCGGAGATTCTGTTGCGATCCCGGGCTTCGGCACCTTCTCAAGCAAGCACAGAGCGGAGAGAATCGGCAGGAATCCCAGAACTGGAGAACTTATGGAAATTCCCGCCTGTGACGTTCCCGTTTTTAAACCCGGAAAGCAGATGAAGGACGCTGTTAGTGGAAAATAAGAGCGCTGCCCTCTCCGGTGTTTGCTCTCTCCGGTGTTATGGTGGAGAGGGCAGTATCACATCTATTCATAAGCTATAATAGGACAATATTATGTATAAAGAGACTAATTTCACTCTGATAGGAAAACGCATTGGAATGCTCGTCGTGGAATCTGAAGTTGAGCCTGAAATATCTTCCAACGGGAAAAAGAGCCGGCAATTCAAATGCGTTTGCGACTGCGGAAACAGTATCATTGCATCCTATACTGGATTGCTTAGAGGCCACACAAACAACTGTGGATGCACACCTGGTTATAAGGTGCCCCCACTCGACCTGAGCGGATATAGATTTGGGAAGCTGCTAGTCATATCTGAGGCTAATCCTGCTTATGATACATCTGGCGAAAAAATACGCAGATGGCATTGTATCTGCGATTGTGGAAACAAAACTATTGTCAGACAGCGTAACCTCACCTGTAGAAACTATACCAAAAGCTGCGGCTGTTTAATTCGTCAACTGAAAGGCCCAAACAATAGCCTTGTCGGCCGTCGTTACGGAATGCTTACCGTAAAAGCGGTTATCCAACCCTATAAGGATAAAAACGGAAACATCAAAAGATTATGTCTCTGTCTCTGTGACTGCGGAAGAGAACATGTTATTGAAGAGAAACGCATAAAATATGGCCAAACTAACAGCTGCGGATGTTTAAACCATATCAATCTAAGAAATCATAAGTTTGGGCATCTTACCATATTGTCAAGTAATAAAGCATATAGAAGTAAACGCATTTACAATTGCCTGTGCGATTGCGGTAAAGTAATAACAGCCTCTTTCAATGACCTGTATAATTCTATCATCACCGATTGCGGGTGTCAAGCAGTACCGTCTGTCCAGGGAGAGTCATCACATCTTAATGAGGACGTCTCAGCCGAATGAAGTCGTCTCAGCCGAGTGAGGTCATCACATCTTAATGAGGACGTCTCAGCCGAATAAAGGCGTCTCAGACGAATGAGGACATATCATCCGAATAAAGGCATCTCATCCGAATGAAGTCGTCTCTGCCGAATGAGTCCGTCTCTGCCGAATAAAGGCGTCTTAAGGAGAGGGAGTAATAAAGTGACTAATGACGATAAAAACTATTTACGCAGAATTATACTTGAACGTATGACACACCACTATTCGGAGGCGTTCGGTCCCGGGTCCTCCAACGCAGAGCAGTTTGCAGAGATGGAAAACAGGCTCAGGCAAACCCTTAGCCAGCTCCCGGAGCAGCAGTCCGGGGAGATTCAGCACTATCTGGATTATCTGTTTAACCGGAGCGCTCAGTTGGAGGAGCTTTACTATAGAAGCGGTTTTCTGGACGGAGTCAAGCTGTGTCAGTATCTCCAGCGCAAGATTGAAGATACATCAGCCAGTCGATAGTAGAACCTATCAAACTCATCGGGAGAAAACCGAAGTGA
>CAJOOV010000045.1 GCA_905236265.1 uncultured Oscillospiraceae bacterium
AGTCTTGCCCACCAGCTCCAGAGCCTCGGCGGGGTCATACAGATTGCCTCTCTCGATCAGCTTAGCGCTGTCCTGATATTTCTTACCTTTTTTCACAGTTTCCTACCTCCTTAGTCCTCGACCACGATACCCATGGAGCGGGCAGTGCCGGCGATCATGGACATGGCGGCCTCCAGAGAGGCGGCGTTCAGATCGGGCATCTTCAACTCGGCGATCTTCTGTACCTCTGCCTTGCTGATCTTGGCGACCTTGGTCTTGTTGGGCACACCGGAAGCGGACTCCAGGTTGCAGGCCTTCTTCAGCAGGACGGCTGCGGGAGGGGTCTTGGTCACGAACGTATAGGAACGGTCAGCGTACACGGTGATGATGACGGGGATGATCAGACCCACATCCTTCTTGGTACGCTCATTGAACTCCTTGGTGAAGGCGGCGATGTTCACGCCGTGCTGACCCAGAGCGGGGCCGACAGGGGGGGCGGGAGTCGCCTTACCTGCGGGAATCTGCAGTTTTACATAGCCGGTGATTTTCTTATTTTTAGCTGCTGCCACGAAGAGCACCTCCTAATTTTGTTGAACAGGGAACCCTGACGGTTCCGATTAAAGCTCGACGGCCTCGATCTGATCCAGATCCAGCTCTACCGGGGTCTCCCGGCCAAAGAGGGAGACGATGACCTTCACCCGTCCCCGCTCCATGTCGATCTCGTCCACCACGCCGATGGAGGAGGAGAGCGCGCCGTCAATGATTTTCACGTTGTCGCCCACGGCATAGGACACAGTGACCTCGTGCTTTTCCACGCCGAGAGCAGCCACCTCTTCGTCTGTAAGAGGGATTGCGTCATTGCTTCCGGAGCCTACGAACCCGGTCACGCCCCGGATGTTGCGCACCACATGCCAGCTCATGTCGT
The DNA here is from genome assembly GCA_905236265.1 of uncultured Oscillospiraceae bacterium. GTDB lineage: Bacteria > Bacillota > Clostridia > Oscillospirales > Oscillospiraceae > Onthomonas. Next base: position 905 of record CAJOOV010000045.1, read on the forward strand.
CCAGCACCATCTTCACCAGCACATAGCCGGGGAAGACCTTGCGCTCCACAGTCTTGGGGCCGTTTTCCGTGATTTCAGTGACCGTCTCCATGGGGATCGTCACCTCGGTAATCAGGTCGTGCAGATTGCGGTTGTCCACATTTTTCTGAATAGCGCTGGCAACTGCACTCTCATATCCGGAATAGGTATGCACTACATACCATTTTGCACCTTCTGCCATCACTGTCTCCTTAAGCGGCAAAGAGGTTGATGAGCGCGCGCACCACAGAGGTGCTCAGCAAATCGAAAACCCAGATACATGCGCCCACGAGCATGACCACGGCCATGACGGTAGTGGTATCATGAGTGACCTGCTCCCGGCTGGGCCAGACCACTTTTTTCAGCTCAATACGCAGCTCGTGGCACCATTTCTTAATGCCCTTGAAGGTTCTCTGAAACCAGCCGGGCTTTTGCTCGGCAGGCTTCTTCTCCGCCTTGACGCTCTTGTTCTCGCTATTTGTCTTATTCTCAGCCATTAATACACACGCACCCTTTCAAATCACTTTGTTTCCACGTGTTCCGTGTGCTTGCGGCAGAAAGGACAATACTTGTTCAGCTTAATGCGGTCGGTGGTGTTCTTCTTGTTCTTGTTGGTATTGTAGTTTCTCTGCTTGCATTCAGAGCATCTCAGGGTGATCTTCACCCGTGCGCCGGCTTTCGCCATATTCGGCACCTCCTTAGAAATTGTTTGTTGTCTCGGGCAAACTAAATGCCGGTACTCCGGCAGGCTCGCCCGAAACGGGGCAAACATCTGTCAAAGTCCGGCAGTCCACTCCCCACAGGGGAGACAAACAGCTTGGGGCATTCGACAGAGAGTTTCTGCCTCCCTGTGCCGTAAAAACTGCTTACATGAGCGGGGTCTGTCCTGTTAAAAAGCATGACAGATAAGCCCGTTCGCACAGGTACAGTTAGAATAACATGTAAGATGCGGTTCGTCAAGGGATTTTTTGTTTTTTCGTGTGCTTTTTCAGGCCAAGCACGCTGCGGGGACACGGGCAGGTCATATCCGCCGTGCCCCGGCGTATCATAGCCGGGGAGTGTGATGACGATGGAGCAACGGCTTGCGTTATATGAGGACGGCCACCCCGCCGGGGTGCTGACATGGGAGCGGCAGGGGCTGCACCGGCTTTTTACGGCGCAGTGTGCCCAGGGGGAGGGTGTGCGGAAAATCTGGCTGCGAAACAGCGAAGGCGCTCTTCTGCTGGGCACCCTTGCCCCGGAGCAGGGGCAGTGGAGGCTGCGCAGGCAGGTGGCGGAGTCGGAGCTGCGCCGCCGGGGGCTTCTGGACGGGACATGGGGAGAGGTTCACTCCGGCGGCTGGATGCCGGAGGAGCGGGAGCGCCCCCCTGTGACCTTCCGTGACCCGGTGATTGCACAGGCGGTGCGCCGCTGCGGGGGCGGGAAGTGGAGGCGTGCAGGGGAGCTGTGGCGGCTGAGCTACCCGTGGCAGGTGGGACAGCCTGTCCCTGTGGAGACGCTGTTCTGCTTTGCCCGGACGGAAAACGGGGAAATCGTGTATCTGCTTGACAGCGCCGGTTTTCCCAAAAAAGGCGAATAGAACCTGCGTCTGGGGGCATACTGGAGGTGTAAAGGAGATGATTCAAATGGCAAACCTTACCGCCAAGGAGCTGACCGCACTGGAGGACCAGCTCAATTTTGAACACGTCTGCGTCTGCAAGTATCAGGCCGCCGCCGCAGAGACCCAGGAGCGCAGCCTGCGGGACTGCTTCAACAAGCACGCCGGGCAGCACCAGCAGAGCTTCAATACGCTGCTCACCTTTTTGAAGTAACGGGAGGGACAAAAGATGAACGATCAGGAGAGAATTACCGATTTTATCCTGCTGGAGAAGAAGATGAGCACCAACTACAACGAGTTTGCCAGTGAGTGCGTCAATCCCCAGCTTCGCAGCAAGTTCCTCGACCTGCTGAATCTGGATCAGAGCATCCGGGATGAGCTGGTTCAGACTGCAACGCAGAGAGGCTGGTATCAGTTCAAGCCGGCGGACGGCGCCGAGATCAACCAGACCTACCAGAAGTTCTCCACCATGTCCTGATTGATTACTCCGGCAAGTATATAATCGTATCCCATTTGAATACCGTGAACTTGCCGGGGTAATCAGTGCCATGTTTAGCGGTTGCCCCGTAAGGGGCGAGCAAAACGGCATGAAACCTGTTATTACTGGGGGAATGATTTCATTGCCCCAGTAATAGCAGCCTTCAGGCCGCACCTGCTTCTGCCGGAGGGGTGCGGCTTTCCTGCGAAAAAAGAAGGAATCTTCTTTCCCACAGGAGCCGGATGTGGTATAATATACCATAGAAGCTGCCCCGCAGGCGGAGCGGGGAGCAAGAGAAATCAGAAAGGGGATGAAGGGGATGAAGTGTCCTTTTTGCGGACATTTGGACAGCAAGGTGGTAGACTCCAGACCGGCGGAGGACGGGGAGAGCATCCGCAGAAGAAGAGAGTGCCTGAAATGCGCCAAACGGTTCACTACATACGAGACAGTGGAGACGCTGCCGCTGATCGTGGTGAAGAAGGACGGGAGCCGCCAGAGCTTTGACAAGGATAAGGTGATTAAAGGTATCATCCATGCCTGCGCCCAGCGGCCGGTTGCCATGGAAACCATGATACAGATTGCCGACGAGGTGGAGCAGGAGGCACAGAACTCCATGAACCGGGAGATCAGCGCCAAGCGCATCGGAGAGATGGTCATGGAGCGGCTGAAGAAGGTGGACGAGGTCTCCTATGTCAGGTTTGCCTCAGTGTACCGCCAGTTCAAGGACGTGGATTCCTTTATGGAGGAGTTGCGGGGGCTGATGCAGGAAAAAATGACGTAAAAGGACAGAAAGCAAGGGATTCGCAAAGCGTGTGCGAATCCCTTGCTGTTTACCGGAATCAGGCTTGCTCCTGACAAATCTCGTTGAGGTTGTAGGGCGTGGTCTGGTAGACATAGTAGTTCAGCCAGTTGGTGTAAAGAAGCTGCCCGGCGCTGCGCCAGTTCACCAGAGGCGGCTGTGCAGGGTCATCGCCGGGGAAGTAATGCTGGGGGATGTGGATGGGCTTACCCTTCTCAATGTCCCGCTGGTATTCCAGAGCGAG
>CAJOOV010000046.1 GCA_905236265.1 uncultured Oscillospiraceae bacterium
GCCGCCGCTGGAGGCGGGATTACCCGGTGGTGCAGGCGAAACACTGGGCAGAGAACGGGCGCACCGCCAACGTCTACGCCTTTATCCGCTATCTCAGCTCCCGCCTGCCGGAAAACAGCCTCACGGCGGTGTCCAACGGCGCCTGCTGCGTAGTGGGCAATCAGGCGTATGTCATCGGCAAGGGCAGCCGCATGGCAAACAACAGCGCCGTGGCCTCCATGGGCTACGGTCTGCCTGCCGCCATCGGCACCTGTATCGCCGGGGGACGGCGGGAGACGGTGTGTCTGGAGGGGGACGGCTCCATTATGATGAACCTGCAGGAGCTGCAAACGGTGCTGACCAACCGTCTGCCCATTAAGCTCTTCCTCATCAACAACTCCGGCTACCACTCCATCCGCATCACCCAGACCAACCTGTTCAACAAAAACTTCGTGGGCATCGGGGAGGAGTCCGGCGACCTGTCCTTTCCGGAATACCGGAAAATTGCAGAGGCCTTCGGCTATCCCTACCTTTCAGCCCACAGCAACGCAGAGATGAAGGAAACCGTGGACAGGGCGCTGGCCATGGACGGGGCGGTGTTTGTGGAAATCTTCACCGACACGGAGCAGGTCTGGGAGCCAAAGAGCAGCACAAAGCGCCTCAGTGACGGAACGCTGGTCAGTCCTCCGTTGGAGGACTTAGCACCCTTCCTGCCCCGTGAGGAGCTGAAGGCGCAGATGTTTATCCCCATGGTGGAGGACTGATGGACAGAACAATCAATAGCGCAGTAGTCACCGGCCCCACCGGGGCAGTGGGGACGGCGCTGTGCAGTTACCTTGCGGAGCAGGGGATTGAGGTCTATGCCGCAGTCCGCCCGGAGAGTCCCAGAGGGGCGCACCTGCGCAGTCTCCCCGGCGTGAGGGTGATTCCCTGCGACCTGAGGGAGCTGGAACGCCTGCCGGAGCGGGTTCCCTGCGCTGAGGCATGGTTCCATCTGGCGTGGGCAAAGACCGTGGGGCAGGGACGCTACGACATGCCCGCCCAGATTGACAATATCCGCCATACCATCGCCGCCTGCCGGGCGGCGGGGGAGATGGGCTGCAAGGTCTTTGTGGGCGCAGGCAGTCAGGCGGAGTATGGACGCTTTGACGGCGCACTCACGCCGGAAACCCCCTGCTTTCCAGAAAACGGCTACGGCATGGCAAAGCTGTGCGCCGGGCAGATGAGCCGTGTGGAGTGCGAAAGGCTGGGCATCCGCCATGTGTGGGCAAGGATTCTCAGCGTCTACGGGCCGTGGGACGGCGCAGGCTCCATGATTTCCGCCACCATCAGAAGGCTCCTTGCCGGGGAGCGTCCCCCCCTGAGTCCGGGGACACAGCTCTGGGATTACCTGTACGCAGAGGACGCCGCCCAGGGGCTTTACCGCATGGCAGTCTCCGGGCGAGACGGCATGGTGTATCCCCTGGGCAGCGGGAATGCCCGGCCTCTTGGCAGTTATATCCGGTGCCTGCGGGATGCCATTGACCCGGCGCTGCCTCTGGGCTTCGGGGAGATTCCCTTTTCCCCAAAGCAGGTGATGCACCTGCAAGCGGACATCAGCGCCCTGCAGCGGGATACCGGCTTTGCCCCGAAGGTGGACTTTGAAGCCGGTATCCGAAAAACAATAGAATGGATGAAGGAACAAGGCAATGAGTTCAGATAGAAAGACAATCTCCGTCATGATTCCCTGCTACAACGAGGAGGAGAACGTGCGCCCCATTTACGAGGCGGTGCGGGATGAGATCAAAAAGAGCTGCCCTGCCTATGACTACGAGATTCTGTTCATCGACAACAAGAGTCAGGACAGGACACGGGAGATCATTCGGGAGATCTGCGCCGCAGACCGGAACGTGAAGGCCATCTTCAACGCCAAGAACTTCGGGCAGTTCAACAGCCCCTACCACGCCATGCTCCAGACCAGCGGCGAGTGTACCGTCACCATGTGTGCGGATTTTCAGGACCCGGTGGAGATGATTCCGAAATTTGTGGCCGCATGGGAGCAGGGGTATAAGATCGTCATCGGGCGAAAGACCAGAAGCCGGGAGAATCCGCTGGTGTACTGGCTGCGGGGATGCTACTATAAAATCATCAAAAAGCTGAGCAGCACGGAGCAGATTGAGCAGTTCACCGGCTTTGGGCTTTATGACTGCAGCTTTATCCAGACTTTGCGGGAGCTGAAAGACCCCACTCCCTTTATCCGGGGCATTGTGGCGGAGCTGGGACCGGAGCGGAAGGAAATCGAATATGAACAGCCCCAGCGCCGGGCGGGCAAGACCCACAACAACTGGTACTCCCTCTACGATGCCGCCATGCTCAGCTTTACCAGCTATACCAAGGCGGGGCTGCGGCTGGCAACCTTTTCCGGCTTCTTTGTGGCGATTATCAGCTTTTTGATCGGTCTGTTCTATCTTGTGGCAAAGCTGCTGTTCTGGCACCGGTTCACCGCAGGCTATGCGCCGATGATGATTGCCGTCTTCTTCATGGGCGGCATACAGCTGACGTTTCTGGGCTTTCTGGGGGAATATGTCATGGCAATCAATACCAGAGTGATGAACCGCCCCCTTGTGGTGGAGGAGGAGCGGATCAATTTTGATACGGATTCCGACCACGGGGCAAAGCTGTCCTAGCGCATTTCTTTCGGGCATGTGGGAAATCCCACATGCCCCTTCTTTATGCCCATCACAGAGCATTCTTCCCCAATTTTGCGAAAACAGGCATATAACAGAAAAACATCCCCCTCTTTTTCCGTTATTGCATAGAAACACCAACCATTCTCCCCTATACTGAAGCCGTCCCTTAAGTCAATTGGAGGATTGGAGATGATTTCATGAAGAAAGAAGAGGTCACGCCCGAAAACGAGAGAATCGAGCTTGGGCGCAGGGGGGAGCACAGGGCACGGCAGATAATCTTTGACCTTGTCCCCTTTCTGGACACCTATGGCGCAGGCAGCGTGCAGCTGCTTCACCAGCGAAAGGGGGACGCCGTTCCCTATCTTCCTGAGCTGGTGCAGGTGGAGGGAAACACACTGATCTGGACGCCCACCGCAGATGACACCGCTGTGGAGGGCATTGGTCAGACGGAGCTTCGCTGGTATGTGGGCGGCGCACTGGCCAAGAGCATCATTCAAAAGACCCTCACCCGCCCCTCTCTGGGCGACCCCGGCGAGGAGCCGGAGGAGATCAAAAGCGCACTGGATCTGCTTGCCGAACGGATGGTGCGCCTTGCAATCCCCGCCGGGGGGAGCAGCGGTCAGGTGCTGGTAAAGGTCTCCCCAGCGGATTACGACGCTGCGTGGCAGTCCCTTCCCATCCCGGTATCCGCATCTATTGACAATGACGGGCTGATTACCTTTTCCGGCTCCGACGGGGCGGCGCTGTTTACGCTGCAATTGCCGATATATGACGGGGAGGTGATCTGAGATGGCGGATGTGCGTGTGTTACACAATGGCAATACCATCGCTGAGCTGTCCGAGACGGGCACAAAAACAGCGGTAACAGGGGGCAGATACTGCAAGGGCGACCTTGAGATCGACTACACCAAGCCCTATGGCGACCCGCCCTCTGGCATCAGGATTACCGCTCTCCCCGGAAAAACCCACTTCCGGAAGGGAGAGCGCATTGACTACACCGGCATCTGTGTCCGGGCGGTACGTCCGGACGGCACTACCTTCACGGACGAAACCTACCCGGACGGGCGCATTCCCTTTGCCGAGCTGGTATTTCCCGTGGAGACCGCCCAGACGGGGCATGTGGGCGATGTGTACACCACACCCTCTGACGATTCCTCCGGGGTATACAGGAAATCCGGCGAGGTGTTCTCCTTCCAGCCTATCCCGGTGGGCACTGTGATTCGGACAGCGGCATCACCCATATTTGACCGGACGTATACCCTGACCAGTGCGGGCGCCCCGGTCTACGCCTGCCGGACAATCATCCCCAATGATTATTCCTACGTCACCCTCTCCTCTGCAAAGACCTTTGTATTGCATTACCGGGGAAAGGATGGAACCGGGTCCAGCTCCGACCCATACCGGGAACATGACGAGACCCGCACATCCATCAGACTGCAATGTGACCGTGACGGAAATCTGTGGCTTGTCCAAGCGCCAACCGCTGTGTACTACAACCAATCAGAGGCAGTCGCAGACATGAACCGCTTCGGCGCTGGCATCCCTATCCCTGTCCGGTGGAGCAGTCCCTATACCGGCGCAGTGTTGGAGGATACCTTTATTATCAACGGCGAAAC
>CAJOOV010000047.1 GCA_905236265.1 uncultured Oscillospiraceae bacterium
AAGGCGGATGTGCCCATTGCCGCCCCCTCTGCCAACACCTCCGGCAGACCCTCCTGCACCACCGCCGCAGAGGTGCTGGAGGATGTGGGGGGCAGGATTGCCGCTGTGGTGGACGGCGGGAGCTGCAGTGTGGGCGTGGAGTCCACCATTCTGGATCTCACCTGCACCCCGCCCAGACTGCTCCGCCCCGGCGGTATGCCGCTGGAGGCGCTGGAGGCGGTTTGCGGGGAGATTGAGATTGACCCGGCAGTGCTGCGCTCCATGCAGGCGCAGGAGCGGCCAAGAGCGCCGGGGATGAAGTACCGCCACTATGCCCCCAGAGCGCCGGTGACGGTGTTTACCGGTGCGCCGGAGGATACGGCAGGGGAGATCGCCAAGTGCGCCGGGGCAGGCAGCGGCGTGATCTGCTTTGAGGAGTACAAAGACCGCTTCCCCGCCGCAGTCACGGTCTCTCTTGGGTCAAAGGACGACAAACAGGAGCAGGCCAGACGGGTCTTCTCCGCCCTTCGCTCCTTCGACCGCACACAGGTCACCGCCATCTATGCCCAGTGCCCCGACGCTGAGGGGCTGGGGCTGGCCGTGGGCAACCGGCTGAAAAAAGCGGCGGGGTTTCATGTGGTGGAGGTGAAGTCGTGAAGGTCATCGGCATCACCGGCCCCACCGGGGCGGGAAAGACCACGGCGCTGGGCGTATTGGAGACGCTGGGGGTCAGGGTACTGGACTGCGATGGCGTGTACCACCGGCTGCTGGAGACGGATGAGGCGCTGAACCGGGAGCTGTGCGGGCGCTTTCCCGGCGCCTATCGTCAGGGCAGGCTGGACAGAAAGGCGCTGGGCGCTCTGGTCTGGCAGGACAGGGAAGCGCTGGAGGCGCTGAACGGGATTACCCACAGATACATCATGTCAGAGCTGCGCAGGCAGATTGACCAGGCGGCACAGGCCGGGCAGAGTGCGGCGGCGATTGACGCAATCGCCCTGCTGGAATCCCCGGCGGGCGGGCTGTGCGACGTGACGGTGGCGGTGAGCGCCCCGGAGGCGGTGCGCATCGCCCGGATTATGGCAAGAGAGGGCATTGGGCGTGACTATGCAGCGGCACGGATTCACGCACAGAAGCCGGGGGAATGGTTTTCCCGGCGCTGCGACTACACCCTGAACAATGACAGCACCGAGGCGGCATTTCGCAGGAAATGTCTATCCCTCTTTCATACTATATTACAAATCAAACAGGAGGAAACCACCATGAGTGAGGCAAAGGAACTGAGAGAGCGTCTGCTGGCAGAGCGGAAGGACGGCTGGGAGAAGCTGAGCGAGGCGGAGCTGACAGAGCTGGACGCTTACTGCGAGGCGTATAAGGCGTTTCTGAACACGGGGCGCACGGAGCGCCACTGCGTGCAGGAGGCCATCCGTCAGGCGGAGGCGGCGGGCTTTGTGCCCTTCGTGCCGGGGATGAGCCTGAAGACGGGCGACCGGGTCTACTACAACAACCGGGGCAAGGCGATCATGCTGGCCGTCATCGGCGAGGAGACGCTGGACAAGGGCGCAGTCATCGGCGCTGCCCACATCGACTCCCCCCGTCTGGATCTCAAGCCCTATCCCGTCACGGAGAACACCGGACTGTGCGTACTCAAGACCCATTACTACGGCGGCATCCGCAAGTATCAGTGGGTATCCATCCCGCTGGAGCTGCTGGGCGTTGTGGTCAAGGAGGACGGGACGAAGGTGCAGGTGTCCGTGGGACGGGAGAGCGGCGACCCGGTGCTGACCATTCCCGACCTGCTGCCCCATCTGGGGGACAAACAGTCCCACAAGCCCCTCTATCAGGGCATTGAGGGCGAGCAGCTCAACCTGCTGGCAGGCTCGAAGCCCTATCCCGACGACGACGGCTCCGAGCGGGTGAAGCTGGCGGTGCTTGCCATCCTGAATGAGAAATACGGCATCACCGAGGCAGACCTCATCTCCTCCGAGCTGGTGGCCATTCCCGCCTTTGAGGCGAAGGACGTGGGACTGGACCGCTCCATGATCGGCGGCTACGGTCAGGATGACAGGGTGTGCGCCTTTGCCGCACTGAGAGCCCTTTTGGAGGTCACGCCCCGGCGCACGGCGGTTTGTATGCTGGCCGACAAGGAGGAGGTAGGCTCCATGGGCGTCAGCGGTATGCAGTCTCACGCATTTGACTGCTTTATGGAGCAGCTCTGCGACATTCAGGGCGTCTCCCTGAAGGACTGCTTTGCCCACTCCTTCTGCCTCTCTGCCGATGTGACCGCCGCCTACGACCCCAACTTTGCGGAGGTCTACGAGAAGAACAACTCCGCTTTCCTGAATCAGGGCGTGGGACTTTGCAAGTACACCGGTTCGAGAGGCAAGGGCGGCTCCTCTGACGCCTCCGCCGAGCTGGTGGCAATGGTGAGAAAGACCCTGAACGACGCAGGGGTGCAGTGGCAGCTTGCGGAGCTGGGCAAGGTTGACGAGGGCGGCGGCGGCACCGTGGCGCTGTTCATGGCAAACCGCAATATTGACACGCTGGATGCCGGCACGCCGGTTCTGGCCATGCACTCCCCCTTCGAGGTCACGTCCAAGCTGGACTGCTATATGACCTACCGGGCAATGAAGGCGGTTTTCTCTGCGTAATAGGGGAAGATAACCGGTTTTTCGCAACTTCCTATGTGGTTTAAAAGGAGGCGTTCCCATGACCTTTCTGAGCGCAATCATTTTGGGACTGATTCAGGGTCTGGCAGAGTTTCTGCCCATCTCCAGCTCCGGTCATCTGTCCCTGTTTCAAAACTTTTTCGGACTTCAGACGGCGGAGCAGAGCAGCATGTTCTTCGATGTGCTGCTGCATCTGGGCACGCTGATAGCTGTAGTGGTCTATTACTGGGAGGAAGTCCGGGGCATGGTGGCTGAGTTCATCCAGATGTGCCGGGAGCTGATGGGACAGCGCTCCTCCCGTCCCACGAAAGAGGCATTCGAGATGCGCCGGCTGATTCTGCTCATCATTGTGGGTACGCTTCCCCTGCTTCTGGTGCTGCCCATCAAGAGCAGGGTGGAGGCGCTGTACGGCAGCACGGTGTTCATCGGCCTTGCCCTGCTGGCCACCGGCGCACTGCTCTTCTTCTCCGACCGGATGGGGCGGGGACATAAGACGCTGCGCTCTGTGACGCTGACGGATGTACTGCTGATCGGCTGCGCTCAGGCGGTGGCGGTGGTGCCGGGGCTGTCCCGTTCCGGCTCCACCATCTCCGCAGGACTGCTGCGGGGCATGGACCGCAAGGCGGCGGTGCGCTTTTCCTTCCTGCTCAGCCTGCCCGCCGTGGTGGGAGCAAATCTGCTGAGCCTCAAGGATGCGTTTCAGGGGGGCGTGGATCTGAGCCTGATGCCTGCGTATATTGTGGGCGTGTGCGTGGCCGCCATGTCCGGCTACGCCGCCATCGGGGTCATCAACCGCCTGTCAGAGCGGGGTAAATTCGGAATGTTTGCATGGTACTGCTGGGGAGCGGGCACGATTGCGCTGATCCTCTCCGCCCTGTTTGCGGCCTTGAACCGCTGAGAGACGCAGCAGGGCGGGGGATGCTCCCCGGAATCGGAAAGGACTATACACAGGAATGGCAAATAGCAAACAGACAAGCGGAAAAAAGAAAACAACCTCTGCGCCGAAGGGAAAACAGACCGGAAAGCAGACCGGGAAACGGGGCGGGGCGGCGAAGGCCGCCCCCCGCTCCAAACCGGACTACCGCTCCCGCCTATATGGGGGGTTCGCCTGCTTTATACTGGCTGTTTTTTCTGCCTTCGGCTACTTTGATACACACGGCGTGCTGCTGGACTGGCTGGTGGGGCTGCTGCGGGGACTGGTGGGCTTTGGCTTTTGGATTACCCCGATGATGCTGCTCTATGCAAGCATTGTCCTGTTTTTTCACAGGGGGATGCCGGTGCGCCTTCGCACGGCGGCCGCCCTGCTCACCCCTGCTGTGTTCAGCGCTCTTGCCCAGTCCATCATCGGGACAGAGCCGGGCGACCTGAACGCCGCCTATGTGCGCACCCTCTGGTCGCAGGGACAGGAGCTTCGCTCCGGCGGCGTGCTGGGAGGAGTGACGGCAAGAGGTCTGATTTTGCTGCTCAGCAGGCAGGGGGCAGTCTTCATCATGGCCATGCTTGCCCTGGCCTTCATCATGGTGCTGCTGCAGAAGACCCCCACGGATCTGCTGCGCTGGATCAACGATGTCCGGGAGGAGCGTCAGCGTCTGAGGGCAGAGGAGAACTGGCAGGAGCCGGAGGACTGGCAGGAGGAGGCGCAGGAGCCAGAGGAACCCGCCGCCTATCCCGCATCAAGGAGAAGCGCTCAGGAGCGGAGAAGGGAGCCCTCCCGGCGCAGAGGGGGCAGCATTGACGTTCCCGTGGATGCGCAGGTGGAGCCTGCGCCGGAGCCTTCCAAGGCGCAGGAGAAGCCCAAACGGATCCCGCTGAAAAAGAAACGGACGATCCTCCCCACCGGAGAGGAGCAGACGCCTCCCGCCCCTCCGGTGCTGGAGGAGGAGAGGCCTGCGGCGCAGGAGCAGACGGTGCAGGAGCTTGTGCCGGAGATTGGGGCAGAGCTGAACGAGGCGGTTGCCCCGGCGGATTTCCCGGAGCAGAGCTTCTTCCAGAATCTGGTGCGCCAGCACAGGGCGCAGGAGCAGCTGCCCCAGTCACAGGAGCCTGCGCCGCCCCCTCCCGTGCCCATGGAGCTGCCTGAGCTGGAAGACCCCCGCAAGAGCAGAGAGCGCTCCCGCCGGGAGCAGGAGCAGGTCTCCGCTCAGGTGGCAAAGGAGCTGGACAGGCAGATGAGCCGGAAGGCAGAGTATGTCCATCCGCCCCTTGAGCTGCTCTCCGAGGCAAAGGGAGGAAAGGAGGATGCCCGCAAGGAGATTGCGGAGGTGACGGACAGACTGGACGATACCTTTGAGGCCTTCGGCATCGATGCCCATGTGATCGGGGAGATCCGGGGGCCAACGGTGACCCAGTATGAGCTTGCCATGGGCAGGGGTGTGAAGCTGAGCCGTGTCACAGGCATGGCGGACGACATCACCGTGAGTCTGGGCGTGGAAAAGGTGCGCATTGCTCCCATTCCCGGCAAGAGTCAGGTGGTGGGCGTGGAGATTCCCAACCGGAAGGCGACGCCGGTGCCCATCCGGGACGTGCTCTCCTCCAACACCTTCCAGCGCCACAAGTCAGACGTGGCCTTTGCGCTGGGCAAGGACATCGCAGGCAGCGTGGTGGTGGGAAATATCGCCAAGCTGCCCCATATGCTCATTGCAGGCACCACAGGCTCCGGTAAGAGCGTGTGTACCAACTCCATTGTCATCTCCCTGCTCTACCGCTCCAGCCCGGAGCAGGTGCGCCTGATTATGATCGACCCGAAAATTGTGGAATTTGAGGGCTATAACGGCATTCCCCACCTGCTGATTCCCGTGGTCACCGACCCGAAAAAGGCCGCCGGTGCGCTGCAGTGGGCGGTGACGGAGATGCTCAAGCGCTACCGCAGCTTTGCCGAGCGGCATGTGCGGGATCTGGACAACTATAATAAACAGGTGCGGGGGGATAAGGACACCGACGAGGAGCCCATGCCCCGGATCGTGGTGATTATTGACGAGCTGGCCGACCTGATGCTGGTGGCCTCCAAGGAGGTGGAGGAGTCCATCTGCCGTCTGGCACAGATGGGACGTGCTGCGGGAATGCACCTGATTATTGCCACCCAGCGCCCCTCCTCAGACGTGATTACCGGACTGATGAAGGCGAATATTCCCTCCCGGATTGCCCTCACCGTCTCCTCCGGCATGGAGTCCAGAATCATTCTGGACACCCAGGGGGCGGAAAAGCTGCTGGGCAACGGCGATATGCTCTACAACCCGGTGGGGGCGAAGCGCCCCACCCGTGTACAGGGCTGCTTCATCTCCGACCAGGAGGTGGCGGACGTGATCGAGTACATCAAGTCCAATTCCGAGAGCAATTACGACGACGGCATTATGCAGGAAGTGGAGCAGAATGCGGAGAACGCCGGGAAGAACGGGAAAAAGGGCGGAAGCACCCTGCCCACGCTGCCTGACAGCACCTTTGACGACTCCGCTCCCGCCTCTCCCTCTCCGGATGAGGGCGACCCCATGATGAATGCCGCCATAGACATTGTGGTGGAGACGGGAATGGCCTCCGTCTCCTCCCTGCAGCGCAAGCTGAAGCTGGGCTACTCCCGCGCCGCCCGTCTGGTGGACCAGATGGAGGAGCTGGGCGTGGTGGGACCCTTTGAGGGCAGCAAGCCACGAAAGGTGCTTATCACCAAGGAGCAGTGGAACGAGATGAAAATGCGGGGCGGAGCCCTCACGGATCTGGACCACGCAAAGGCCATGAGCGAGGCGGCAGACCGGGAGGAAATGCACATGGAGGATGTGGAAATGCCTCCCTTTGAGGTGGATTAGGATGAAGATACCGAAACTGATTGCATCTGATCTGGACGGCACGCTGGTGGAGGAGGGAGCGGGAGCGCTTCCTCCGGCGCTGGTGGAGCGGCTGGATCGGCTTCAGGAGCTGGGGATTCCCTTTCTGGTGTCCAGCGGGCGGCAGGCCGCCAGCCTGCAGACCATCTTCGCTCCCCTGAAGCGCCATCCCCTGATTCTCGCCCTGAACGGCGGGGCACTGTTTCAGGGGGAGAGGCTTCTCTTTCAAGACCCCATCCCCCAGCGTACAGCGCTGGAAATCGCAGGGACAGCGGCGGCGAGAGAGGGCGTTTACGTCATTTTGGAGACGGCAAGGGAGTGCTGGGTCTACGGCACCCATACCCCGCTGAAGGAGCTGCTGGAGCAGAGGCAGTACCATGTCCGTGTGATTGACGATCTGGGAGCGGTCACCGGGCAGGTCATCAAGGTGGCCTGCTATACCCAGAGGGATGCGGATGCCATGGAGCGCTGGGCGCTGGAGAACAGCCCCGACGGCATCAAGGCTGCCCGCTCCGGGGCAACTTGGGTGGATTTCAACGTGGCGGACAAGGGAAAGGGACTTTCTAAAACCTGTGAGCTGCTGGGCATTGTGCCGGAGGACTGCATGGCATTTGGGGACAACCTGAACGACGCCCCCATGCTGGACACCGCCGGGAGCGGCTTTGCGGTGCCAGGCAGCATTCTTGCAGGGACCGGGCGTTTCCCTGTCTGCAGCAGCGTGGAGGCAGTGCTGAAAAAAATTTGCGATGAAGCGGAAAAAACCCTTGCAATTCATGGCAGGCTGTGGTAATATATTTAGGCTGTCAGCGGGAACGCTGGGGTATGCGGCAGTAGCTCAGTTGGATAGAGTGTTTGGCTACGAACCAAAAGGTCGGGGGTTCGAGTCCCTTCTGCCGTATAGAAAGCCCTGAATCCGAAAGGATTCAGGGCTTTTC
>CAJOOV010000048.1 GCA_905236265.1 uncultured Oscillospiraceae bacterium
GAAAGTACGGCAGCATCACCCTGACTGCCCAGTGGGCGGCAAAAGAGTATACCATCCAGTTTGTTACAGATCAAGGCTTGAAAGACGAAAAATATAAGACAACAGATGATAAGACTTTGTATGACTTCTTCCACTTTGACGTCAATCCGGGTCACACCTTCGACGGTTGGAAGGCTACGGCTGTAGAAGGAACGTGGGAACTGAATAAGGTTTACGAAACCGGCTTCAATGTACTGAATCAGTATGGCGATGTCACGCTGACTGCCCTGTTCAATACCATTGAGTATACTATTACCTATGAACTGGACGGCGGCACGGTGAACGGGACGAACCCGGAAACCTATACGGTGGAGTCTGACAATATCACGCTGGTGAATCCCACCAAGCTGGGCTATACCTTCGTTGGCTGGAGCGGAACAGGTCTGACAGGCGAGAATAACACCACTGTTACTATTAGCTCCGGCAGCACCGGTAACCGCAGCTACACTGCAAACTGGACGAAGGATACCTACAACATCAACTATTCCGGTGTTGAAGGCGCTACATTCACTGCCTCTAACCCTGTCACCTATCAGGTTGACACTCCTGACATCACCCTGACGAACCCGGAGAAGAAGGGGTATAACTTCCTCGGCTGGAGCGGTACGGATTTAACTGGCACAGCGAATACTGCCGTTACGATTACCACGGGCAGCACCGGCGACCGTGCCTATACCGCCAACTGGGAGCCGATTACCTACCATGTGAAATACTACAAATACCCGGTGGATGTCGTTCCCAATGAGGTGCTTCCTGAGGGTGACAAGACCTACACGATTGAGGATCAAACTGACCCCACCGATCCTGAGGTTCCCGACAAGCCGGGATATGACAAGCGGTGGAGCGATCACCCCATTGACCATGAAAACCCCACTAACATCAATGTCTACCCGGAATACACGCCTCATGTCTACACCATTACCTTCAACCCTGACGGCGGCGCAGCAATTGCTGTTGACAATAGCAACGGCATCAATGAGTCCAATAAAATGACCTATACCATTGAGTCCGGCTACACTCTGCCCGTCACCACGAAGGGACTGTTCCAGTTTAAGGGCTGGAAGGTTACCACTGCCGGCGGAAACTGGGAGGCCGACACTCTGGTGAACAACGGAACTGCTGTTACCGGAAAGTACGGCGATGTAACCCTGACCGCACAGTGGGCTTTCCCGCTGACGCTGGAAGTGGAGGAGTATAAGTATGCTGCAAGCGGCTACCGGATGCTCCGCATTGATGCAGATGGTCTGGAGGATGGGGAGATTTACTCCTATGGCGGCACACCCATGTACTACACCGAAGATGAGAATTACCAGATTGGCGATAGCACCGGTGTATTCTATACTCTGATTCTTGCTGCCAGCGATTCCCTCACTGTGGAGCAGTACGGCAGCATCACCAAGGCCACCGGAGTGCGTAAGACGATAAATTATAATGGCGACGTTAACGCAGACGGCACCATTAACATCGCAGACGCCAACACGATCTTCCAGATGCTTTCCCAGAGCAGCTATGGCGGCTACTACAGCAACGCTCAGTTGAGCGTGGAGCAGCGTCTCGCCTGCGACCTTGTCAGAGCGACAGCCAATGCGGACCACCGCGGCTCCATTGAGGACGTGAACTATGTGGTCAACATTGTTAACGGCAGATCGAACGGATAACTGCAGCGGGTAAAGACCTGAATAGACAATAGCACACAGACCTCTCTCTCTTGCGGGAGAGGGGTCTGTGCGTTTTCAAAGAAGGGACAGGATTTGAAAGGATTAAGACGATGGCTGACGACAGCGGGACTGCTGCTGCTGGTGCTTGCGCTGCTGCCGAACTATGCCCACGCAGAAAAGGCGGAGTTTACCTATCGGCTCACATTGGTAGACCAAAATGGGCTGGAGGTGAATAATCCCCGCACGCTCTCCGCCGGGGATAAAATGACAGTGGAGATCGAGCTGAAGCGCAAGGATACGGACGCCGCCTCCTATGAAACCTACGGCATGGAGTTCCGGCTGGAGAGTCAGGGGCTGGATTACAACTCTGACGGCGCATCCTTCCGAAACGATACCGAGGTGACGAAGCAGGTATTTGACAGCGGGGATTCTGTGGGTTTCGCCTTCTATGACATGGAGCAGAAGGGCGAACGTGTCAACAACCCCGTTCTTGCCGGGCGTTGGAGCTACACCGTAGAAGACCCCTCCGCCGTTAATATCACGGTTCCGGTTGCACTGCTGTATATGGTAGGCGACAGCGACTCCTATGAGCCGGTGGGAAATGCCCGGCTGTTTCTTGACCCCAACGGCGGCACGATTGTGGGAACAGATGTGAGCGGGGAGTACTCCTCCGGAACCATTGTCCAACTGCCTGACGCAGTCAACGGAGATTATGTGTTCAAGGGCTGGAGTCTCGGCACACGCATTTTCCGGGGCGGAGATCATTATACCGTCACCGGCGTGACAACCCTCGTCGCCCAGTGGGAGGGCTTAGAGCGCAACCGTCAGGTGGTCTTTGATCCCAACGGGGGAGCAATCACGGGAACTGATCCCAGCGGCTTGTATGCAGACGGGGAGGTTCTTGTCATTCCCGGCGCAGAACGTGATGGCTATCGGCTCAGCGGTTGGACGATGGCAGGGGAGGAGTATGCCCCGGAGGACACCTATACGGTAGATAATTCCGTGGTATTCATCGCCCAGTGGGCTGAGGCGGCTGCTGAAGGGGACGGAGCTGCCCAGAGCCGCTTCGGACAAGGGGCAGGCGCTGCAGCAGGTGTTCTGGGATTGTTGTTCCTGTGGTGGCTGATTCTCCTTATCTGGCGGCGGTATGTGCGCTACAGCCTGCTTGACGGCAGTGTGCGGCTGTCCTACAGAGACAGGAAGCACGTCAGCACTGTCGAGGTCTGGCTGGAGCATGACGATCAGGAGTATCTGCTGGATACCAGTGCAGCGGTGGATTCCGGCGAAAAGCTGAAACAGATCAACGGCACCTATGTAGTGCTTGGCATTCGAAAGGGCTTCTATAAGGGCCGTCTCCATGTCACTTACGAAGACGAGAAGGAGCCGAAGGACATCAAGGTGCGTATCCACGCAAAGAAGAAAGAATACTACGACTCCCAGATAGACCAGAGACAGGAAGGGGAGCGCTGATAACGCTTTTCCGCCCCTGTGGTTTATGACACAACAGGTATTGCGGCGCATTCTTTTGTGCCGGTTATCCTGTCATCAGGTGCCCGGTCAGTACAACTGACCGGGCATTTCATATGTTGAAGACGCTTCTTTTTCCAGTATTTCGCAATATCCTGTGTCCGATAGGGTTGCTACATCTGTTTTCTTGTGGAAAACCCTTGAAATCCGAGTTCAGATGATATACAATAAACATGGATTAGTTTGGATATTTTATAAGCATGTACGCTTATAAAATGCCTGTTAGCTTATAAACACATCGTAGCTGCAGAACTCATTGTGTTGCATACCGACAATCTGTGTAAAAGTGGAAAGGAGGATAAACATGAGAAGACTGCTTTCGATGCTGCTTGTTCTGGCGATGCTGTTGAGCATTGCGTCGCCCACGGCTGCGGCTGCTGTCGAGGTGGTGCAGAACGAGAATCCTGCCTCCGTCTCGGAGGAAGTGCAGGAGGCGGCACAGGAGCCGGAGTCTGCGCCGACGGAGGAAGAGTCTCCCCCCGCCGAGGCGGAAACCGTCACGGAGGCACCCTCTGCCCCGGCGGAGGAGCCTACAGAGGCAAAAACAGAGGCGGAAAAACCCGCTCCGGCAGAGCCGGCCACGCAAGCGCCCACCCAAAAGGACGAGGGCAAAACGGCGGAGCCTGCCCAATCTCCCACTGCCACCGCTCCGACGGAGCAGCCCAAGGGGGAGGAGTCTGCCCAAGCGCCGGAGGACACGGTTGACGTGGTGGGGGAAAAGTCTCTCAAGCAGACCCTTCGCACCGCAGACGGCAAGGTCTACACCATCACTGTCACCTATGACCGCACTGCGGCCATTCCCGACGGCACGAAGCTGACGGTGAAGGAACTGAATCAGGAGCTCACCGAGGAGGAAAAGAAGCTCAAAGAGAACAAAAACCGCCCCTTTGACTCCGAAACCTTCCTCAGCGCCAAGGCGCTGGAGCAGGAGCTGTTTGACCTGCGGGACGGTCTTTCCGTAAAGGAGAGCGACTACGTCCTCTTCTCCAAATTCCTTGACCTTGCGCTGGTTCACAACGGCAAGACCCTGCGCCCCAGAACCCCTGTCACCGTCACCATCGAGACGAATGAGGTGGAGCGGGGCGCCTCCGACACGGTGGAGGTAGGTATCTACAGCCGGGACAAGACCCTTCAGTGGCAGGAGGTGCGCAAGGAGCTGGTCAACGACCAGAACGAGAAAATCAAGGACGGCACACTGAACCGGGAGGATGCCCGGCGTTTCCCGGTGAAGGTGTTTGAGTCCGCTCTTGTACGAAACGACACGGAAAAGACATCCAAAACCACCATTTCCTTCTCCACGGACAGAGTGACCCGCATCGGCATTCTGGGCGTGGCGCAGGAGATCGAGCACTGGGATGTGAAGGACGCTCAGGTGAGCGTCTACGGTGCGCGAAACCTGAACGCCAAGGTGAACACCGAGGGCATGAAGGAGCCGGAGGCAGGCGTGGAGAGGGTGGAGGCCTTCTCCGTAGAGGTCAGCGAGCCGGAGGGACTGGCACCGGAGTACCCCGTCACCTTCTGGGTGGGCACGGAGACGGAAAGCGTCACGGACGAGGCGGCGGCAGCCGTGGAGGACGCAGGCGTGGTGGTGTCCCAGCTGAAAAACGGCAGCGCCAAAAAGGAGCTGATCGGCGTTGACGGCGCTCAGGAGCCTGTCAGCATCCGGGAGGGCGATGCCATCGGCGTGCTGTACGATTCCGGCCTGCGTGACCAGACGGTGGAGGCGGAGAATGTCACCGTCTCCGGTATGCTGCCCAAGGATGCAGAGCTGACGGCGGACGACGTGACCGACAGCTACAGCCGCCCCGAACAGGTCAATCAGGACGTGGCAGAGGGCAAGGCGGAGACAAAAACCGCCGTTGACATCACGATAACCGGCAAAAACGGCGACTTCCAGCCGGAGGACGAGGGAGTAAACGTCACCCTCAGCAATCTGGAGCTGAACGAGGACAGCAGGGTGGAGGTCTGGCACATCAGAGATGACGGCACAGTGGAGGTCATCCGTGACTTCAC
>CAJOOV010000049.1 GCA_905236265.1 uncultured Oscillospiraceae bacterium
CGTAAGAGTAAAGAACAACTCCTTTTGACATTCTGGTTCCAGCAACGGTGAAAGAACTGGTTCCGTCGATTATCTCACTGGAGCTGTTCACTTTGGTAGGCCACCATTCGGCCGGCTCCACACTATCGGGCGCATCTGGGACAGTTGGTTTTGAAGGGCTACTAGATTCTAATTCCTCCTCAAGACGTTTGATATCTTCCTGTAATTCGTAGTTTTTTGCCTTGAGTCCTTCGTTCTCAACTAGTAACTCCTCATTTTTTGCCTGAATCTCTTTATTATCGTTTTCAAGATTAGCCTTTTGAGATTTTAACGTCTCGACTTCTTCTTGCAAGTCTAAAATCAATTTGCCGTTGTCAGATTCAACACTGTCTGATTCCGCAATTTGCTCCTGCAACTGAGTGGTATTCTCTTGAAGCACGGCGTAATTGTTCTGCAGGGTGAAGGCTCCGTAGAGAGTAAACAGTGCGCAAATTCCTGATAACATGCTAAAAACAGTGGGTAACACTAGATGAATTGTAGCGCCAATGTCTGAGCGACTAGTATCATCAGTTTTTTCCTTATGCAAGCCGATAACGGCTGCTATTATAGCACCAGTTGCAGAAATAATCGCCGAAATAATAGTAGCTTTCCCCAAATCCATAACATCAACCCCCTTCCCCACGATTTTACCATGCTTTTCCTGCATGTGCAAGGTTCGACGCTATCAAGAAAGAAAAGGGCAGAAAAAACACCCTGAACGGTGAAGTCCAGAGCGTACCCTGTAGGGGCGATTCACAAATCGCCCTCTGGGCTGACCAGCCGTGCCGCCCATACCTCCCCCAGTCCCGGAAACCCCGACAAAAAACGCCCTGAACGGCAACCGTCCAGAGCGTTTCTCATTCCAGATCATTACTGGGGCAGCTCGACAATAGAGACCTGCTTGCGATCCTTGCCCTTGCGCTCGAAACGGACAGTGCCGTCCTTGAGTGCGAACAGGGTGTCGTCCTTGCCCTTAGCCACATTGGTGCCGGGGTGGATCTTGGTGCCACGCTGACGCACCAGAATGTTGCCGGCCAGCACGAACTGACCGTCAGCACGCTTCACGCCCAGCCGCTTGGACTCGGAGTCACGGCCATTCTTGGTGGAGCCGCCGCCCTTCTTGTGGGCGAAGAACTGCAGAGAGATATTCAGCATCGGTATTACACCTCCATAACGTTGAGATAGTCGGGGTAATCCTGACGCAGGGCAGTGAGATAGACCATCATGCCCGTCAGGAGATTCTGGCAGGTATACTCGTCCTCGTCGGACAACCCGCCAGGGAGGTGGAGGGAGATATGAGGCTCGTCCGGCTGGATTTTCACCGCCGCCGCCAGCCCCAGCACATCGTTGACGGTACACTCCACCAGCTGGAGCGCAGCCACCACCGTGTTGCAGATGAGGTCGGCGCCTTCCTCAGCGTATCCGCTGTGTCCCCGCACGTCCACGCTGACGATGCGGGAGCCCTCCATATGAAATGCTACGTTGGTCATCAGCCGGCAATGATCTTACCGATGGTCACCTTGGTGTAGGGCTGACGGTGACCCTGCGTGCGCTTGTAGCCACGCTTGGGCTTGTACTTCAGGACACGGATCTTCTTGCCCTTACCGTTCTTCACCACGGAGGCCTCCACCTTTGCGCCCTCCACCACGGGAGTGCCGAAGGTTGCCTTCTCCCCGTCGATCACAGCCAGAACCTGATCGAAGGTCACAGTCTCACCGGCATCCACAGGCAGCTTCTCGATGAACAGGGTGTCGCCCTCGTTTACCTTGTACTGCTTGCCGCCGGTCACAATAATTGCGGTCATGCGATTGCACCTCTTTCCTTTATCACGGACTCGCTCTCGGGGCGCAGGCGTACCTGTCTTTCGGCCCCTTTGATGCGGCTCTCCCATTCTATCAGCGCCCGTGCTGCTTGTCAATGGTCATTTTGGAATTTTTTATGACCAAAACATAGAAAAATACCTTAAACAAAGAAACGGCACAAAACGAAACCGACAATTTTCACCAAAAACCGCTCTATTCTTTTGTGCAACAGGGAAATCTCCCGGTTTTTATTGATTTTTTCCTGTTTTTCATTGGACAAACGGACATTGTTTGCTATAATAGGCACAGAACCCAATCCGGGGCGGGGGCCCTGAGCGCACAGATACATCCATCTGATATGATACTAAGAGGAGCGCATGACGTTATGATTTCACACGGTAAGGATATCAAGATCTTTGCAGGCAGTTCCAACCAGAAGCTGGCAAGGGAGATCTGCTCCAATCTGGGAGTGCAGCTTGGCAACTCCGAGTGCGGCCGGTTCTCCGACGGGGAGAGCTTCGTCTCCTTTTATGAGACGGTGCGCGGCAGCGATGTGTTTCTGATCCAGTCCACCTGCGCCAACGGCGTGCGGGGCACCATGGACTACCGCTCCGTCAACGACAACCTGATGGAGCTGTGCATTATGATCGATGCCTGCAAGCGTGCCTCCGCAGGGCGCATCACCGCAGTCATCCCCTACTACGGCTATGCCCGTCAGGACAGAAAGACCAAGCCCCGTGACCCCATCTCCGCCAAGCTCACCGCCAATATGCTGGTCAGCTCCGGGGTGGATCATGTGCTGACCATGGACATCCACTGCACCCAGATTCAGGGCTTTTTTGACATCCCCATGGACAATATGCCCGGCTCCCCCTTGTTTGTGAAATACTTCAAGGAGCAGTTCGCCGGACGGGAGGAGAGCACCGTGGTCGTCTCTCCCGACGTGGGCTCCGTCTCCCGTGCCCGTGCCTTCGCCCAGAAGATGAACCTGCCTCTTGCCATTGTGGACAAGCGCCGCCAGAAGGCCAACCACTCCGAGGTGAAGAACATCATCGGCGACGTGCGGGACAAGGACGTGATTCTGCTGGACGACATGGTGGACACCGCCGGCTCCCTGTGCGGGGCTGCCCGTGCGCTGGTGGAGAACGGCGGAGCCAGAAGCATCCACGCCTGCGCCACCCACGGCGTACTCTCCGGCCCTGCGCTGGAGCGGATTGAGAACAGCGTGCTGGAGGAGCTGGTATTTCTGGATACCATTCCCATGCCCGAGGCGGGCAAGCGCAGCAGCAAGCTGAAATACCTCTCCGTGGCAGGGATGTTTGCCGACGCCATCGGCAGAATCTACAACGAAATCTCTATCTCTCCCATCTTCTCCTGAGCGGCGCCGGGAGAGAGGGCGAATCAAATCAAACCGCATCGAAAAGGGGGTACCGTGACCGGTACTCCCCTTTGGTGCGTTGCGGAAAAAGGAGCAATTACCATGTTTTTCCAGAAAAAACCCATCTCCGGGGTGGAGTGGATTATCTGTGGGCTGGGCAACCCCGGCAGGGAGTACGACAACAGCCGCCACAACGTGGGCTTCACCGTGGCGGAGGAGCTGAGCCGGAAGCACGGCATTGACCTGCGCCGGGTGCGCTTCAAGGCGCTCACGGGAACCGGGGAGATCGGGGGGCATAAGGTGCTGCTGATGAAGCCCAACACCTATATGAACCTCTCCGGCACCGCCCTGCAGGAGGCGGCGGCGTTTTACAAGGTGCCGCCCCAGAAGTGTCTGGTCATCTCCGACGACGTGTCTCTGGAGCCGGGGCGGCTGCGCCTGCGGCGAAACGGCTCCGCCGGAGGACACAACGGCCTGAAGAGCATTATCAATATGCTGGACTCTCAGGACTTTCCCCGTGTGAAGGTGGGGGTGGGGCAAAAGCCCCACCCGGACTATGACCTTGCGGACTGGGTGCTGGGGAAGTTCCCGCCCCAGCAGCGGGAGACCATGGCGCAGGCCGCTGTGCGGGGTGCCGATGCGGTGGAGTGTATTTTAAAGGAAGGCATGGATAAGGCCATGAGCCGGTATAATTGACACAGAACCCATTTTCTGCCTCCGGCACGTCACCTGCGCCGGAGGCACCTGATACGAGGCTTTTATGAAGAAACTGACTGAAATTTTCTCCCATATCCCGGAGGCGGAGGAGCTGCGTGCCAATCTGGACGCAGGGCGCTCCCCTATTGCCCTGTCCGGGCTGTCCGATGTCCACCGGGCGCATCTGGCGGCGGCGCTGGGGGAGCAGATGGGGCTTGCGGTGGTGATGATCGTCCCCGACGAGAGCGAGGGCAGCCGCATTGCCGCCGACCTTGCCGCCTTCACCGGGGAGATGCCTCCCCTGCTGGCGGGGCGGGAGTTCACCTTTCACGACGCCTCCGTCTCCCGTCAGTGGGAGCACCGGCGGCTGAGGGTGTTCTCCATGCTGCAAAACCGCCGCTGTCCCTTCCTGATTGCCACGGTGGAGGGACTGATGCAGCGCACCATTCCCCCGGCGGCGCTGAAAAAGACTGCCCTGACGCTGGAGGTGGGAGAGCAGACGGATCTGCAGGCGCTGCCCCGCAGGCTGACGCAGGCGGGGTATGTGCGCTGCGAGCAGGTGGAGGGACAGGGACAGTTCGCCCTCCGGGGCGGGATTCTGGACGTGTTCCCGCCCAATCTGGAGGCTCCTGTCCGGGCGGAGTTCTGGGGGGACGAGGTGGACACCATGGGCGCCTTCGACCCGTCCACCCAGCGGCGCACGGAGAACCTGCGCCGGGTGGAGCTGCTGCCTGCCGCCGAGGTGCTCCCCGGCCTTGCCCCCGGCGGGGCTGCGGGACTGGTGGAGGCGCTGGAGGGGGAGGCAAGGGCGCTGCAAAAGACCGCCTCCCGCTCTCAGAAGGCGAAAAACCTCCTCTCCACCCTGGGGCAGGACAGCGAAAAGCTGGCGCAGCTCCAGAGCTTTGCCGCCGCCGACCGGTATCTGGATCTGATCTATCCGGAGTTTGCCTGCGGGGCGGACTATCTGCCCGAGGCGGCGCTGGTGCTGTGGGCGGAGAGCGGCAAGTGCCGCAGCGCCGGAGAGCACTATCTGTGGCGGCTCACGGAGGACATGGATGCCCTCACCGCAGCGGGC
This sequence comes from uncultured Oscillospiraceae bacterium, assembly GCA_905236265.1. GTDB lineage: Bacteria > Bacillota > Clostridia > Oscillospirales > Oscillospiraceae > Onthomonas. The sequence continues at coordinate 4,970 of CAJOOV010000049.1, forward strand.
ACCCTCCGGGGGGAGGGGCTGCGCCTTGCCGCCGACTGGAAGGGCTTTGCCCGGCGGCTGACCAGGGAGTACCCTGCCGCCTATCTGGATGCCTTTCTGGTCACGGATTTCCCGGTAGACCCGGTGGCAAAGCTGAGCCTGCGCTGTAAGCAGCTCCCCTCCTTCGGCGCCAGTCTGGAAACCGCACTGGGGGATCTGCAGCACTACCAGAGAGACGGCGTGGCCACGGTGGTGCTGTGCGCCACACAGGGGCGGCTGAAGGCGCTGATGACCCTGCTGCAGGAGCATCAGGTCACGGCGGCGCTGGATCTGAATCTGGAGCGGCTGCCCCGGCCGGGACAGACCGTGCTCACCATAGGCGGGCTGTCCGCCGGGATGGAATACCCCGGCTTTGCCATACTCACCGAGGGGGCGGCGCAGGTGCGCCGCCAGCGGCGGCAGTCCAAGTCCGACAAGGCCACCAACCGCCAGAAGCTGGAGAGCTTCACCGACCTGAGCGTGGGCGATCTGGTGGTTCACGAGACCCACGGCATCGGCAGGTTCGTGGAGCTGGTACAGATGCGGGTGGACGGCGTGGACAAGGACTATATCAAGCTGGCCTATTCCGGCTCCGACACCCTCTATGTCCCCGCCACCCAGCTGGACATGGTGAGCAAGTATATTGGCGGAGGCGAGGAGGCAAACCAGCACACAAAGCTCTCCAAGCTGGGGGGCACCGAGTGGGCTAAGGCAAAGCGCAGGGCGAAAAAAGCCACGGAGGAGCTGGCAAAGCAGCTCATCCAGCTCTATGCCCAGCGCCAGCGCCGCCCCGGCTACGCCTTCCACCCTGACGACCCATGGCAGCAGGAGTTCGAGGATAAATTCGAGTACGAGGAGACAGAGGATCAGCTCCGCTGTGTGCGGGAGATCAAGGAGGACATGGAAAAGGCAGTGCCCATGGACCGGCTTTTGTGCGGGGACGTGGGCTACGGAAAGACGGAGGTTGCCCTTCGGGCGGTGATGAAGTGCGTTTTGGAGGGCAAGCAGGCGGCCATCCTTGCCCCCACCACGGTGCTGGCCAACCAGCACTACCAGACTGCCGTGCAGCGCTTTCAGGGCTTTCCCGTGAAAATCGCCGTGGTGAGCCGGTTCCAGACGGCAAACCAGATGAAGCTCATTTTAAAGGATCTGGAGAAGGGGCTGGTGGATGTGCTCATCGGCACCCACAGGCTCTTCTCCAAGGACATTCAGTTCCGGGATCTGGGGCTGCTGGTGGTGGATGAGGAGCAGCGCTTCGGCGTGGGTCAGAAGGAGAAACTGAAGGAGCGGTTCCGGCAGGTGGATGTGCTGACCCTCTCCGCCACGCCCATTCCCAGAACCATGAATATGGCTCTCTCCGGGCTGCGGGATATGTCCACGCTGGAGGAGCCGCCCATGGACCGCCAGCCGGTGCAGACCTATGTGATGGAGCACAACTGGGGAATGCTGGCCGATGCCATGTCACGGGAGATCGGCAGAGGCGGGCAGGTCTACTACCTCCACAACCGGGTGGAAAGCATCGAGCGCACCGCCCTGCAGCTTCGTGACCTGCTGGGGGAGGATGTCACCATTGACATTGCCCACGGCAAGATGACGGAGGAGCAGCTCAATGCCGTGATGAGCGGGGTGATCTCCGGGGAGACGCAGGTGCTGGTGTGTACCACCATTATCGAGACGGGCATTGACATTCCCAACGTGAACACCCTGATTATTGAGGATGCGGACAAAATGGGGCTTGCCCAGCTCCACCAGATCCGGGGCAGAGTGGGGCGCTCCTCCCGGCGCGCCTACGCCTATCTCACCTACCGCCGGGGAAAGGAGCTCTCCGACATCGCCTCCCGCCGCCTCAGCGCCGTGCGGGAGTTTGCGGAGTTCGGGGCGGGCTTCAAAATCGCCATGCGGGATCTGGAGATCCGGGGGGCGGGGAACCTGCTGGGAGCGGAGCAGTCCGGGTTTATGATGAGCGTGGGCTATGATATGTATTTGAAGCTGCTGGAGGAGGCGGTGCTGGAGCAGCGGGGAGAGAGCGCCGTGCGCACGGAGGAGGTCACCGCCGACCTCAGTGTTTCCGCCAACATACCGGAATACTATATCGCCTCCTCAGAGCAGCGGATGGATCTCTACCGGAGAATCGCCCGCATCCGCACGGAGGAGGACGCCGACGACATGCTGGACGAGATGATCGACCGCTACGGCGACCCGCCCAGAGCGGTGAACAACCTGATCGCCATTGCCCTGCTGCGCTCCAACGCCTCCCAAAACGGCTTCACGGACGTGAGCCAGAAGGGGAACGTGGTCAGCTTCACCATGCGGGAGGCCGACCTGCCCGGCGTGGCACGGCTGTGCGCTCTGGGGGTGTTCAAGTCCCGGCTGCTGTTCTCACCGGGGGAGAAGATCGTGCTCTCCCTGCGCCTTCGCACCGGGGAGAACCCCTTACTGTGGTCAGAGCGGCTGGTGAAGGAATACGGGAAGATACGGGAAAAGGCCAAAGAGGCGTAGAGCTCTTTTTTAACACATTCTTCATTGTAATTTCTCCCCGCCTCTGATAGAATAGTCCCAGCTTTTGCAGAAAGGAAGTCATCACTTCAATGAACAGAAGAGTATTGGCGCTGCTGCTGGCGCTGGTCATGGCACTGAGCCTTCTGACCGGCTGCGGGGCAGGCAGCACGGAAAACGCAGATACCGCCGGCGAGACGGGGGAAACCGCCGAAACCGCCGACACCCAGCAGGCGCAGGACGCCGCCGATGAGCAGGCGGGGGAGGACGCAGCGGAGACGGAGGTTCCCGCTATTGAGCTTACCGACGAGATTCGCAGCGACCCCGTGGCCTATGTCACAAACGGCGCAATCCACACCGCAGACACGGTTATGACGGTGGACGGGGTGGATGTCAGCGCCGGAACCTTCTTCTATATGCTGGCCTATCAGTATTATCAGGCCAGCAGCATGTACGCAAACTACGGCATGTCGCTGGATCTGACCCAGACCACCGATGACGAGGGCACCACCATCGCCCAGTATATGGTGAATCTGGCAAAGGAGGATGCCCAGCGGCATATCATCCTGCTGAACAAGGCCCAGGAGCTGCAGCTGGAGCTGGACGAAGACCAGCAGGCGCAGCTCAAGGAGCTGATGGACTACATGGACGAGCGGATCGCCCTGTTCTATATCAGCACCATGACGGACATGGAATATGCCAACCGTGCCTCCCTGATGGGCAGCAGGATCAATGACTACTACTACGGGGAAAACGGCATTGACGCCCCCACGGACGAGACCCTTGCCGACTATGCCGACCAGCACGGGTGCTATACCTGCCGGTATATCCTCCTGCGCACGGACGATCTGGAGGAGGACGACAGCGAGGGCAAGGCCGCTCAGCAGGCCAAGGCACAGGAGCTGTATGACCAGATGAAGGATCTCAGCGGCGAGGCGCTGCTGGAAAAGTTTGCCGAGCTGCAGGCGGAGTTCAACGCCGACGGCAATACCGAGCCCTTCTCCTTTGATGAGAACTCCTCTCTGGTTCCCGGCTTCCGGGAGAAGATTGCCGAGCTTGCCCCCGGCGAGCTGGGCATGACGGAGGAGACGGACTACGGCTTCTTCGTGGTGCTCCGCCTTGCCCCCGATCTGGAGGAGGTGCGCAGCACCTACGTTACCGAGCGGTATGACGCCATGATGGATCAGTGGGTCAGCGAGAGCAAGGCGGAGGCAACGCCTGCGCTGGATGAGCTGGAGCTGATGGACTGCTTCCAGCGGATGCAGGCGGTGCAGAATGCCGTGATGAGCGAGATGTCCGCCGAGGAGGAGGACGCAGCAGACGCTGAGGAGGCCGCCATTGAGGAAGAGGCGGAAATCGAAGGAGCCGCCGGAGAAGAGAGCATCGTTGAGGGTGCCGCCGAGGGCGCTGACGCCGCCGGAGGGGAGAGCATCGTTGAGGGTGCCGCCGAGGAAGGCGCTGAGGCAGAGGCCGCTCAAGGCAACTGAGAGACAACCGGAAACACCAGTACCGCCTGCGGCGTCCCTTGGATGCTGCAGGCGGTTTCTGGCTGCAAACAAAGCCTCGCAGAGTTCCGCCCGAAGGGCGGAATAGAGTCGAATCATTTTTGTGCCGAATTCAGTTCGGTGCAAAAATACCGCTATCCATGCAAGTGTGCGACCGAAGGGAGTGCGCGCAGCATGGATGCAAAGCTCGCAGACAAAGTCCATGGGACATTGTCTGCGATTTCCCCCGCCTGCGGCATCCCTTGGATGCTGCAGGCGGTTTCTGCTTTTCCCGGCGCAGGGCATTTGCCCTTGACGGGGCAGCACTGTATTCTTTATAATGTGGGCAGTGTGTTCCGGGCGTTTCCCGGAGAAGAAGGAGGAATCTGCCATGCCTACCCTCAGCGGGTCTGTCATTGGTCAAAAATACCGCTCCGCAATCTCCACCTACCGCAAGCTGCTGGACGGCAGCCTGCGCCTTGCCTTTGAGCAGGAGGCGGACAGCTATTTTCGCCGCTGTGCGCTGGGCATCTGGGCGGCAGGCAGCGGACTGCAGGAAAACCACGTCAGCGCCTATAACGCCATCTGCTCCGGGGCGAACCGCCCGGCGCAGGTGCTGTATCTGGAGCTGTGCGCCGCCGTGGAGGATCCTCCCGCCTTTGCCCCTCCCGGCTTTTATCCCCAGCTCCTCTCCGCCGACAGGGGCACGGCACGAAACCGGGCGGGGAAGTTCTGCGATTTGTGTAAGCTGATCTTCCTCCTCTTTGCCGCCGCAGACGACCCCACCAGCCAGAGGGCGGTGGACTATGCCACGGACTGCGTGAACTATCTCCGCTCCGGCGGCGGTGTGCCCGCCCTGCCAAAGGAGCCTGCCCCCGCAGCGCAGGGCGGCGAACAGCCCCAGACGCAGACGCAGGAACAGGAGCAGCCCAAGGAGCCGGAAAAGTCTCTGGAAGAGCTGATGGAGGAGCTGAACAGCCTTTGCGGGCTGGAAAAGGTGAAAAAGGACGTGCAGTCTCTGGTGAATCTGGTGAAGATTCGCCGCCTGCGGGAGGAGCAGGGTCTGCCTGTGGCCGCCATGAGCCTGCATCTGGTGTTCATGGGCAACCCCGGCACAGGAAAGACCACGGTGGCCCGGCTGCTGGCAGGCATCTACAAGGCCATCGGCGTGCTGCCCAAGGGGCAGCTTGTGGAGGTAGACCGCTCCGGGCTGGTGGCGGGCTATGTGGGACAGACTGCCATCCAGACCCAGAAGGTGATCCAGTCCGCACTGGGGGGCATCCTGTTCATTGACGAGGCATACACCCTTGCCAGCCAGAGCGGCAGCAATGATTTCGGTCAGGAGGCCATTGACACCATCCTCAAGGCCATGGAGGATCACCGCCGGGAGCTGGTGGTGATCGTGGCGGGGTATAACGAGCTGATGAACCGGTTCATCCACTCCAACCCCGGTCTGGAATCCCGGTTTAACAAATACATTTACTTCGACGACTACCGGGGGGAGGAGCTGTTTGCCATCTTCCGCTCCATGTGCAAGAAGAACGGCTATACCATGGACAGCGAGCTGGAGGCCCACCTGCCCGGCTACTTTGAGGAGCTGTATGAGAACCGGGACGAGAACTTCGGCAACGCCAGAGATGTGAGAAACCTCTTCGAGGTGCTGATTGCCGTACAGTCCAACCGGGTGGCACAGATGGAGGAGCCCACCAGAGAGGATCTCATGGCACTCACCCTTGCCGACTTCCGGCAGGCGGAGCGGGAGGAGAACGGCGAGGAAGCCGGAGAGGAAACCTGCGAGGAAACCGCCGGGGAGAGCGGGAAGGACTGATACATTGCCCCGCTCAGGCGCAGCGCCTGAGTGGGGCAGGTTTTGAGAACGGTTTTTGAGAAATATTTTACCCCGCCCTTGACAACTGCCCGGCGGGTGCATATAATTACTTCAATCCATAAAACCGTTGAAGAAGAGGAGTACACCCCGGCATGAGGTCTCAAGCGAGCTGCGGACGGTGAGAGCGCAGCGGCGGAGGCGGGGCGGAATGGACTTCTGAGGGTGGTCTGAACGGCGCAAGCCCAGTAGGTGCCAACGGGGACCTGACCCGTTATCAGCAAGGAGCGCATGATGGTGCGTGCAAAGTGGATCGTCGTATCAATTTGGGTGGTACCGCAGGAGAGAACCTCTTGTCCCATAGCCGGGGCAGGGGTTTGTTTTTTTGTGACCATCAGCACCCCCTTCCCGGAACCGCCGGACACACATCTGGAAGGAGCGATTTCCGTGACACAGCAAAGCATTCCCTATAAAATCTATCTCTCCGAGGACGAGCTGCCCAAGGCATGGTACAATGTGCGTGCGGATATGAAGCAGAAGCCCGCCCCTCTGCTGAACCCGGCCACGGGAGCGCCTATGACGGCGGGAGAGCTGGAGCAGGTGTTCTGCTCTGAGCTGGTGGCGCAGGAGCTGGATAACGACACCCCCCTGATTCCCATTCCCACGGCCATCCGGGATTTCTATAAGATGTACCGCCCTTCCCCGCTGGTGCGGGCGTACTGTCTGGAAAAGGCGCTGGACACCCCGGCAAAGATTTATTATAAGTTTGAGGGCAACAACACCTCCGGCTCCCATAAGCTGAACTCCGCCGTGGCGCAGGCGTATTACGCCAAACAGCAGGGACTCACCGGCGTGACCACGGAGACCGGTGCGGGACAGTGGGGCACGGCGCTGTCCATGGCCTGCTCCTTCTTCGGTCTGGACTGCAAGGTCTATATGGTGAAGGTGTCCTATGAGCAAAAGCCCTTCCGCCGGGAGGTCATGCGCACCTACGGCGCCTCCGTCACCCCCTCCCCCTCCATGGAGACAAAGGTGGGACGGGAGATCAACGCCCGCTTCCCCGGCACCACCGGCTCTCTGGGCTGCGCCATCTCCGAGGCGGTGGAGGCGGCGGTGAGCCGTCCGGGCTACCGGTATGTGCTGGGCTCTGTGCTGAATCAGGTGCTGCTGCACCAGTCGGTGATCGGACTGGAGGCAAAGGCGGCGCTGGAGAAGTATGAGATTGTCCCGGATGTGGTCATCGGCTGCGCCGGGGGCGGCTCCAATCTGGGCGGGCTGATCGCCCCGTTTATGGGGGAGAAGCTGCGAGGGGAGCGGGACTACCGCATTATCGCCGTAGAGCCTGCCTCCTGCCCCAGCCTGACCAGAGGCGTGTTCGCCTATGACTTCTGCGACACCGGGAAGGTCTGCCCGCTGTCGAAGATGTACACCCTGGGCTCCGGGTTTATCCCCGCCCCCAACCACGCCGGCGGCCTGCGCTACCACGGCATGAGCTCCACCCTGTCCCAGCTCTATCACGACGGGTATATGGAGGCCATCTCTGTGCCCCAGACGGAGGTGTTTCAGGCGGCGGAGTTCTTTGCCCGGTGCGAGGGCACCCTTCCTGCCCCGGAGAGCGCCCACGCCATCCGTGCCGCCATGGATGAGGCGCTGCGCTGCAGGGAGACCGGCCGGGAGGAGACGATTCTCTTCGGGCTCACCGGTACAGGCTACTTTGACATGGTGGCGTACCAGCGCTTCCACGACGGAGAGATGACGGATTACGTTCCCACAGACGAGGAGCTGGCAAAGTCCTTTGCCAGCCTGCCCAAACTGTAAGGTTGATAGGAGGAAACCCAGATGAAAAAACTGTTTGCACTGCTTTTGACCCTTGCCATGGTGCTCTCCCTTGCCGCCTGCGGCGGTGCCGGGGAGAGCCAGAGCGCCGTAGAGGAGACTCCTGCCCCTGCCGCCGAGTCCCAGAGCGGCGATGCCGAGAGCGCCGGGACGGAGGAGGGCGGCTCCTATAAGGTCGCCATTGTCCAGCAGCTTGACCACGCCTCTCTGGACGAGATCCGCCTTGCCATTGAGGAGGAGCTGGAAAGCGCCGCCGCCCAGCGGGGCGTGGAGGTTTTCTACGACGAGTACAACGGCCAGAACGACCCCTCCATCCTCACCCAGATCGGTGCGCAGGTGGTGGACGGGGGCTATGACGCCGTCATCCCCATTGCCACCCTGGCCGCCCAGACCATGGTGACGGCAGTGGCGGAGATGGAAACGCCCATCCCCGTGGTCTATGCCGCCATCTCTGACCCGGAGGCCGCCGGACTCACCGGCATGGACTTTGTCACCGGAACCTCCGATGCACTGAACACGGAGTTCATTCTGGACATGATGCTTGCCGCCCAGCCGGAGGTCAAGACCGTGGGTCTGCTCTACTCCAACAGCGAGGTGAACTCCGCCACCCCCATTGCGCAGGCCAAGGCCTATCTGGACAGCAAGGGGATTGCCTATGTGGAAAAGACAGGCACCACGGCAAACGAGGTGAAGGATGCCGTGTCCGCCATGGTGGGACAGGCGGACGCCGTATTCACCCCCACGGACAACGTGGTGATGGATGCAGAGCTGTCCATCTATGAGACGCTGATCGAGGCGGGGCTTGCCCACTACACAGGAGCGGATTCCTTCGTGCGAAACGGTGCCTTTGCCACCTGCGGCGTGAACTATACGGAGCTGGGCGCCTACACCGCTGACATGGCACTGGATGCCCTCACCACCGGAACCGTGCCGGAGTACCACGTCATGGACGGGGGCATTATCACCGTCAACACCGAGACCGCTGCCGCACTGGGACTGGACTACAGCGTGTTCTCCTCCATGGCAGGCACGCTGAACGAGGTCGTCACCACTGAAAACTGATACGAATCCCTGATAAAAAGCTGACCCTTTTTATCAGTGGTTATCCGTATGATATTGCAGGAAATCTCATGGACAGACTTTAAGGGAAGGACAGGTGTCCTTCCCTTGAGGCTGTATCTGGAAGGGGAGCCGATATGCTGACTGTTTCCGTGATTCAAAATGCCCTTGAGGTGGGCTTTATCTATGCGCTGGTGGCGCTGGCGCTGTTTCTCAGCTACAGCATACTGGACATTGCCGACCTGACCACCGACGGCAGCTTCACGCTGGGCTGCGCCGTGTCGGCGGCGGTGTGTATTTCCGGGCATCCGCTTTTTGCGCTGTGGGCCGCCATGCTGGCCGGGGCGCTGGCAGGCTTTGTCACCGCCTTTCTGCAGACCCGGCTGGGGGTTCCCTCCATTCTGGCGGGAATTGTCACCAATACCGGGCTTTACACCGTGAATCTGGCAGTGATGGGCTTTTCCAGCAATCTCCCCCTGTTCAACAAGACCACGCTCTTCGCCCTGTCCAGAGACGTGCTTGCCCCGCTGGTGGGGCCGTGGCACAAGCTGGCAGTGGCGGCGCTCATCACCCTTGGGGTGAGCGTGCTGCTGGTGCTGTTTCTGGGGACACGGCTTGGCATCTCCATCCGTGCCACCGGGGACAACCCGGACATGGTGCGGGCAAGCTCCATCAATACCTCCCTGATGATCACCATCGGTCTGTGCCTTGCCAACGCCATGACCGCCCTGTCCGGGGCGGTGCTGGCGCAGTACAACAAGAGCGCCGACATCAATCTGGGCACCGGC
>CAJOOV010000050.1 GCA_905236265.1 uncultured Oscillospiraceae bacterium
GTCAGCTATATGGCAGGGGGAACGACTAAGGACAGCGTACAGCCGTAACAATAAGAATGTCCAAAGGCAGCGTACAGCCGTAACAATAAGAATGTCCAAAGGCAGCAATGGTTCAGTCATTGCTGCCTTTTTACATGAAGGAGAAATATCAAAAACGAAAATATCAATAAATACTGAGGGCAAAAACGAAAGAAAGAGGATAGCGCCGGAAGAGGGAACGTGGTATAATGCACAGGAGATGAAAAGGCGTGGGCGCAATGCCGAAGGAGGAGGAACTGGATTGAACGAGGTACGATGTGAAAAACAATTCTCCTTACCCTCCGGAGAAAAGCTGGATGCCTCCTGCGTGATTCCCGGCTACACGGGTCTGCCTGTACAGCGTCAGGAGATCGTGCTGGGGCATAACGAGGTGGAGCTGGAGCTGCAGCGCAGGTGCGTGAGCCACGGGCGCTATCTCACCACTGACCAGCCAGCCATGCGGGGAGACATGGTGAACCTTGACTTTCTCGGTTCTCTGGACGGCGAGGCATTTGACGACGGTAAGATCACCGGCTATCAGCTGAAGCTGGGGAGCAATACCTTCCTCAAGGAGTTTGAGGAGCAGATCATGGGTCACAGCGCAGGGGAGTCCTTCTCCATTGACGTGACCTTCCCGGAGCAGTACCCTGCCGAGGAGCTGTGCGGGCGCACGGCACGCTTTGACATCACCCTGAACGAGGTTCAGCACCTGACGGTGCCCAAACCCAGTGATGAAATCGCCAGAGAAGAGGGATTCCGTGATCTGGCAGAGATGACCAAACGGGTGGAGGAGCAGCGCACCCAGCTCCACAGGGCGAAGCAGGATGCCAGACTGCAAAAGCAGATTTTGGAGCACCTGATTCAAAACGCCCGTGCGGAGATTCCGGAGGAGCTGCTGAACCACACCGTCGGCCTGTTGCGGGAGCATTTTATGGCGGATCTCAGCAGACGGGGACAGAAGCTGGAGCGCTTCCTGCGCTGGAACAATATGACCGAGGACGCACTTCAGGCGAAGATGCGCCAGAGGGCGGTTGACCTGATTATCCGCCAGCTTGTGGTTGACACCATTGCCCGGCGGGAGCGGCTGGAGCCTACGGACAAAGAGGTAGAGCAGGCGCTGGAGCGCAGGAAAAAGACCCAGAGCCACCGCAGTGCCTATAACGACGCCCAGATGACGGCGCTGCTGAGAGAACGGATGTGCTGTGAACGGGTGGAGCGGTTTTTACTGGAGCAGAGCGAGGAGCATCCATGGGTGTCCTGAGCGGCATGGTTTGGAACCGCCTCACTGAGCTGCCCCATCCGGTGGTGCAGGAGCGGCGGTGTATCAACTGCTTTCGCAGACACAACTGCACGGCCTGCGCCGATGTCTGCCCGGAGCAGGTGATGCAGCCGGGGGGAAAGGTGGAGAGCTGGAGCAGCTGTACTGACTGCCAGCACTGCGTCACCGCCTGCCCCACAAGGGCAATCGGCCCCTCAGAGCAGCGCCTGCAGCGGCTGCTGACCCTGCGCACGGGTGAGGAGGAGCGGCTCTGGCTGGGCTGTGACCGCTCCGGCAGGGAGAATGACCTCTCCGTGGACTGCCTTTGCGGCATGTGCTGGGAGGAGCTGGCCTATCTCAGCTTCTTCCGCCGTCTGGTGATCGACCTTGCCCCCTGCGGCGGATGTGAAAAGACAGAGTGCCGCAGGCTGCTGGGAGAACAGCTTTGCATCCTGCGCTCCTTTCTGGGGCAGGAGCGGTTTTCCCGCCGGGTGGTTCTGGTCTACGAGGACGAAGCCGAGGCGAAGCCCCGGCAGGAGCTGAGCCGGAGAGACCTGTTCCAGCAGGGGGCGAAGCTGTCAAAAAACGGCATCGAGAGCCTGCTGAGGCAGGCACCTATGATGAACCCGGAGGAGCTGAAGCTGGACGGGCTGTCCCTGCGCTCCCTGCTTCACCGGCAGATGGAGCGCTCAGGGGAGGTCTTTTACTGGACGGTTCCCAAGGTGAGCGGGGCGTGCAACGGCTGCGAAAGCTGCGTGAAAAGCTGCCCCACTCAGGCGCTGCGCCTGAGCGGGGACGGGAAGTGGCTGGTGCTGGATCCCGGCCATTGTACCAACTGCGGCGGCTGCAGCATTGCCTGTACAAAGCGGCGCATAACCGGAACGGAGACCGTAGGTCTTCGTAGCTTTGCCCCGGTGGCGCTGGCGGAGATACATAAAATCACCTGCCGAATCTGCGGCAGGGAGATGCGCGCCGCCACTTCAAACGGAATGTGCGGGGAGTGCCTGCGCAGGAGAATGGCGGAGGCGGCACAGCGCAACAGAAGGGAGAGAGGGGAATGAAACTTGGATTTGCCGAGATACTGGTGGTTCTGATTGTGGCCATGCTGGTGATCGGCCCGGACAAGCTGCCCTATTACACGAGAAATGCGGGCAAGGCGCTTCAGAGCTTCCGCAAGGCGCTGAACGAGACCACGGAAGAGGTGCGGGAGACGCTGGACGAGACGGCGGGGGACATTATGGAGCCGGTGCAGGAGTTGAGAAACCTGCAAAAGGACGTGACGGACACGGTGAAGGATGCCTTCGACCCCTTCGCCAAGCCCACACAAAAGCAGAAGACAGAGGAGTCTTCCCCGGCGCAGGAGACCCCGGCAGAGCCGGCGGAGGCTGCCCCGGCGGAGGCAGAGGGACAAAGGGAGAGCTGACCCTCTCACGAAGGGGTGTCCGCACCGCTTTGCGAGGATGGTAAGATAAACTACAGGAGGAGATTAAAATGCGTATTTCAACTATGGAGCTTCTGGTCGTATTGGTCATTGTCATTGTCATTTTTGGGCCAAAGCAGATTCCGAAGCTGGGAAAAATGCTGGGCTCCAGCATCAAGAGCTTCAAGAAGGGCATGGAAGAGGATATGCCCGATGAGGACGAGGAGGAGAAGAAGGAGTCATGAGCAGCGCTGCTCAGGAAAAAAAGCAAGGCGGCTCCATGCCTCTGACCGGACACCTGAAGGAGCTGAGAAACCGGCTGGTGATCTGTCTGGTGCCCTTTGTGGTGCTGACTGTCGTGTTCATTCCCATGGCAGACCGGCTGGTGACCTTACTTACGGATCTGGGCAGTGAATACGGCTATCGGTATGTCTATCTGGCACCTCAGGAGCTGATGGTGGAGTACCTGCGCATCTCCGTGCTGGGCGCTGTGATCTGCTGTATCCCGCTGATTCTGTTTCAGGTCTGGTCCTTCACCCAGCCGGGGCTGAAGGCGTCGGAACGGCGCATGTTCGGCTTTTCCATGGTGTTTGGACTGTTCTGCTTCTGTCTGGGCATCCTGTTTGCCTACAAGATCACTGTCCCGTTTATGCTCCACTTCCTCATCGGACTGAGCAATCAGGACATCTCGGCGGCAATCAGCATCGAGAAGTATGTCAGCTTTCTGCTCACGGTCTTTCTGATTTTCGGCATCGTCTTTGAAATGCCCCTGCTCAGCGTGGTGCTGACCAATCTGGGGCTGATTCGTCCCGAATTTCTGAAGACCGCCCGAAAGCCTGCCATTGTGGTGATCTTCTTCATCGCAGCGGTCATCACGCCCCCGGACATCTTTTCCCAGATCATGGTGGCTGTTCCCATGATCGTGCTCTATCAGGTGAGTATCCTGCTCAGCAGTCTGTTCTACCGGAAGCGGGAGGAGCAGAAAAAAGAGGATTGATACTGAGAGAAAAAAGCACTGATACGGCATCAGTGCTTTTTTTATCCCTGCCCACCGGATGAACCGGTGGGCATTTGCTATTCTGTTTATGCCCAGGGATTTTCCGTGGGATAGGGCAGGCTTGCAGGCTGGTTGTAGGCAATATCCTTCACGCCCAGGAACTTGAATACCTCAAACAGGTACTTGCCCACATGGGAGAAGGCCACAGCGCCGTGATGGGGATAGCCCTTCTGAATCAGCACATGGCGGTAGAAGCGACCCATCTCAGGAATGGCGAACACCGCAATGCCGCCGAAGGAGCGGGTGGGTACGTCCAGAATCTGACCCTGTGCGATATAGGAGCGCAGATCGCCGTTGGAATCGCACTGGAGACGGTAGAAGGTGATGTCGCTGGCGGCAATGTCCCCCTCCAGCGTTCCACGGGTGAAGTCCGGCTCGCTTCCCTCCGGCTCCAGCAGCCGGTGCTGAATGAGCTGGTACTTGATGGCCCGATCAGAGCACATCTTGCACTCCGGCGTATTGCCGCAGTGGAAGCCCATAAAGGTGTCCGTGAGTTTGCAGTCGTACCTGCCTTTAATATCCTCGTCATAGATGTACTGGGGAACGGAGTTGTTGATGTCCAGCAGGGTGACGGTATCATAGGAGACGCACATGCCGATATACTCGCTCAGTGCGCCGTATACGTCCACCTCGCAGGAGACAGGGATACCCCTGCTCACCAGACGGGAGTTCACATAGCAGGGCTCAAAGCCGAACTGGCTGGGGAAGGCAGGCCAGCACTTGTCAGCGAAGGCCACATACTTCCGGCTGCCCTTGTGCTGCTCCGCCCAGTCCAGCAGCGTCAGCTCGAACTGTGCCATCTTCCGGTTCAGGTCGGAGTAGTAGCGCCCCTCGCCCATCTCGCCTACCATATCGGCGCAGACATCGGGAATGCGGGGGTCGTTTTCATGCTCCTTGTATGCCACCAGCAGATCCAGCTCGGAGTTCTCCTCAATCTCCACGCCCAGCTCATACAGACCCTTGATGGGGGCGTTGCAGGCGAAGAAATCCTGAGGACGGGGGCCGAAGGTGATGATCTTCAGGTTCTTCACGCCGATCACTGCACGGGCGACAGGCACGAAGTCAGCGATCATTCCGGCAATGTCGTCAGCAGTGCCCACGGGGTACTCCGGGATATAGCCCTTCAGGTGGCGCATACCCAGATTGTAGGAGCAGTTGAGCATACCGCAGTAGGCGTCGCCTCTGCCGTTCATCATGTCGCCGTCGCCCTCAGCCGCCGCCACATACATCACGGGGCCGTCAAAGTGCTTTGCAATCAGCGTCTCCGGAGTCTCAGGGCCGAAGTTGCCCAGAAAGACCACCAGTGCGTTGCAGTCGGCGGCCTTGACCTCCTCCACGGCCTTGAGCATATCCAGCTCGTTTTCCACCGTGGTGGGGCAGTTGTAGAGTGCGCCCTTGTAAGCCTTGGCGATATTCTCCCGGCGCTGGGTGGACAGTGCGATGGGGAAGCAGTCACGGCTGACGGCGATAAGCCCCAGTCTGACCTCAGGAATGTTGCTGCCTAACATGATTTTGTCCTCCTTCATGATTGTTCAAATAGAATCAGCAATGTCAATATTTGCGCCCTTCAGACCGATGACAGCGCCCTGCTTTGCCTCATCGCTGTCGGGATGGGCGAGGAGCCACTTGTTTCGTGCGGTGAGCAGCGTGTCCTCCCGGCTGGCGGGGGTGAAGTCCGGCTTTTCCGTATTCGTCCCCCAGGGCAGCGCCACCAGCACCCGGAAGCCCTTCTCCCCGTCCGTATGACAGGGGGCGTAGTGGAGCGTGGTGGCATAGACCTCCACCATTACCCCCGCAGGCACCCGGAAGGCGAGGACATTGGCAGTATCGAACAGCCCGTCCTCCTCGATCTGTGTCTGCTTGCCCAGCAGGAGAATAAAGTCCTCCGTGCCCAGATTGAACTCGCTGTCCCGGTGGTATTCCAGACAGTTCAGCTTTGTGTTGCGGCCATTGCACCAGCCAAGCTGGATGGGCATACCGCCAAACATCTGTTCGCTGATCTCCACCATGGAGGGCAGCTCCTGCAGGATCGGATCCTCCGGGACATACCCGGTGCCCCGCTCCGGCATGGGGGTCTGTCTCAGCCCCTCCAGCAGCTCGCCGGTGTCATAGCCGGTGACCACTCTTCCGTACTCTTTGAACGCTTTGTCATAAACAGAATGGACTTTCATACCTGTATCACCTCACACGATTTCAGGAAACAGCGCCTTCATGGCGGGATAGATTTTGCTGAACTGACGGTAGCGCTCCTCATAGCGCTCGGCCAGCTCTGCCTCCGGCTCAATGGTATCAACTACATGCACCAGACGGGCGCACACCGCCTCCACGCTGGCATCCGCTCCGTGGGCAACCATGGCCAGCATGGCGCCGCCCATGCCGGGGCCCTGCTCTGTCTCCACAATGTCCAGCTTCAGATTCAGCACGTTGGCGATGATTTTCCTCCAAAGGGGGGACTTTGCCCCGCCGCCGCAGATCTTGCTGCGGCTGATCTCAATGACCTGCGCCCTCGCCACCTCCAGAGAGTCCCGGATGGCGAAGGCCACGCCCTCCAGCATTGCCTGCGTCAGGTCGGCACGGGTGGAGTCCATGGTCATGCCCACGAAGGTTCCACGGGCGTTGGTGTCGTTGATGGGGCTGCGCTCCCCCATGAGATAGGGGAGGAAGTAGACATGGTTTCGTCCCAGTTTGTCGTCAGTGATGGGCTGCTGCTCGGCGGCGTAGTCCTTTGTGTGGAAAATCTCCTCCATGAGCCACTTGTTGCAGCTTGCAGCGGAGAGCATACAGCCCATGAGATGATAATGCCCGTCTGCGTGGGCGAAGGAGTGGAGGGCGTTGCAGTGATCCACGGCGAACCTGTCACTGGAGATGAAGATGGTTCCGGAGGTGCCCAGAGAGATATTGCACGCCCCGTCCCCCACGGTTCCGGTGCCCACGGCGGCGGCGGCATTGTCCCCTGCGCCTGCGGCCACCACAGTGGAGGCGGGAATGCCCAGCCTTGCGGCCATCTCCGGGAGAACCGTGCCGATTTTCTCATAGGAGCGGAACACGGCTGCCATCTGCTCCTCCCTCACGCCGCAGATGTCCAGCATCTCCCGGCTCCAGCGCAGGTGCTCCACATCGAAGAGCAGCATACCGGAGGCGTCGGATACATCCGTGGCGTGAACGCCGGTGAGCTTATAGTTGATGTAGTCCTTGGGCAGCATGATCTTGCGGATCTTTGCAAACAGCTCAGGCTCGTGCCTGCGCATCCAGAGCAGCTTCGGGGCGGTGAAGCCGGCAAAGGCGATATTGGCGGTATACTTGCTCAGCGTCTCCCTGCCCACCACCTGATTCAGGTAGTCCACCTCTTCGGCGCACCGGCCATCATTCCAGAGAATGGCGGGGCGGATGACCTCGTCGTTCTCGTCCAGCACCACCAGTCCGTGCATCTGCCCGCCTGCGCCGATGCCCGCCACCTGAGCGGCATCAAAGCCCTGCAGCAGCTCCGGTATGCCCGTTTCCACGGCACGCAGCCAGTCCTCCGGGTTCTGCTGGCTCCAGCCGGGGCGGGGAAACTCCAGCGGGTACTCTTTGGTGACGATGCTGCAGATATGTCCATCCTGATCCATCAGCAGCAGCTTAGCCGCAGAGGTGCCCAGATCAATTCCGATGTAGAGCATGAGTGACCTTCCTTTCCGTTGTGTTTTCTGCCTCGTGTGTCAGTATGACAAAAGTATGACACGGCGGGGGAAATCCGTCTTTGGCAATTCTGTTTATTTCATTAGACGAATTTGACCTGCTGTGATATAATACCACTGATGTAGCCTTACAGCCGCAAAGGGGTGAGGGGATTGAACGAATACGAAATCATCCAGTACAGCCAGACCGGGGGACTCAACCTGTTTTTTGACACGGTGGACTACCGAACCTCCCATATCCACCCGGAGTGGGAGCTGCTCTGGGTCATTGACCAGCCCCTGAATGTGACCTACCGGCAGCGGGACTATTTTGCTGCGCCGGACACCATGCTCCTCATCAGCCCCAGACAGCCCCACCAGTACCGGAAACAGGGGGAGAGCAGCACCTTTCTCTGCCTTCAGATCTCCCCGAAATGCTTTGAACTGGCCTGCCCGGAGCTGAAGAGCATGATGTCAGAGGAGCTGATTCCCGACAGGTATTGGACACAGCGGCAGCGCTTGCAGGCAAGGAGCCTTCTGATGAGCGTAGCGGAGCACTATTTCCGCCAGACGCCCTGTTACCAGCTCTTCTGCCTGTCTCAGGCGGCGATGCTGCTCTATATGACCCTGACGGCGGTGCCGTCCCAGCAGGTGGGACAGGCGGAGCTGCACGATCTGGAACGGCGCAACGCCCGGCTCATGCGCCTGCTGGCCTTTGTGGACGGGCATTACACCCAGAAGCTGCGCCTGACGGACTTTGCTGCACAGGAGCAGTGCTCGGTAAGCTATCTCTCCCGCTTTACCAGAGAGATGCTGAACCAGACCTTTCAGGAATATGTGGAGACTGTGCGTTTCCATGCCGCCTGCAAGCTGATTGCCACGGGGGAGACGAAAATGGTGGATGTCTATACCGCCTCCGGCTTCTCTGATTACCGGTATTTCTCCCGTGCGTTCCAAAAACGGACGGGGAAGACCCCGGAGGAGTACCGGAAGAGTCAGGCCGCAGAGCATGTGGAGCAGACCCACGTCCACAGAAGCATCCACTCTCTGGAGCGCTTTTACTCCAGAGAAAAGAGCGTCCAGATGCTGGAGGAGCTGAAAAACCGTTATAGGCAGTGATACAGAGGAGGGCTTGAGATGGAGGAAATCAGACTGGGAACCATCGGCAGCGGCGCAATCGTCCGCTGCATTCTGAACAATGTGGTCAAAACGCAGGGCATCACGCTGGAGGCGGTGTACTCCCGCAGCGGGGAAAAGGCGGCGGCGCTGGCAGGGGAGTATGGGTGCGGAAAGACCTGCACCGATATGGACGCCTTTCTGGCAGACCCGGCGGTGAATACCGTCTATATTGCAACGCCTAACCTCCTCCACTATGAGCAGACGAAAAGGGCGCTTTTGGCGGGGAAAAACGTGATCTGCGAAAAGCCCTTTACCACAAGGCTGTGTCAGGCGCAGGAGCTGTCCCGGCTTGCCAGAGAGCGCAGGCTGTTTCTGGCGGAAGCGGCGCCCACAAGCTATCTCCCCAATTTTGCCCTTTTGCGCAGCGCACTGCCCAAAATCGGGAGGATACGGCTGGTGATGAGCAACTACAGCCAGTATTCCAGCCGGTATGACGCCGTGCTGAGAGGGGAGAAGCCTGCCATCTTTGACCCGGAGTACGCCGGCGGCTGTCTGATGGATATTAACTTCTACAATGTGCTGCTCAATGTGCTCCTTTTCGGCAGACCCAAACGGGCGGCGTACTATGCCAACCGGTATCCCGGCCTGTCGGACACCTCCGGCACCATGGTGATGGAGTATGACGGCTTTGTCAGCTCCAACACCGGGGCGAAGGACACTTGGGGGGTCAACTTCTTCCAGATCGAGGGAGAGCAGGGCTATCTCTACATTGAAAACGGGGCAAACGGCATCCAATCTGTGAGATGTGTGACAAAGACGGAGGACAAAACCTGCAACGCCCAGTCCAGCCCTGACCGCTGGTTCTATGAGGTGCAGGAACTGACCCGGCTGATGGGCAGCGGGGACTATGAGAGCATCTACGCCCGGCTGGACACCACGCTGGCCGTGGTAGAGGTGATGGAAAACGCCCGCAGGGCGGCGGGGATTCTCTTCCCCGGAGACGAGGGATAAGCACAAAAAGCAGTCTGAGTGGTTGCACCGCTCAGACTGCTTTTCTCTTACATGCTCCCGGCTGTTCCTGCTGCATCAGGGAGAACCTTTCTTCCCTTGAACCCGGTCAGGACTGAAACCATTTCCCGTTCAGCCGTTCCCGCTCCTCCGGTGTCTCGCAGGGACGGATTGCGTCCCCGCCCCGGATACGAAACAGAATCATCTCCAATGACTCCGGCCTGTGATAATAGTATCCCTGCACCAGCTCGCAGCCGATCTCCCGGATGAAGTCCAGCTGCTCCTGCGTCTCTACGCCTTCGATCAGGGTATGCAGCTTCAGCGCTCTGGCCAGATGCACCAGATCCCTGAGAATGAGGCGGTTGGTGCCGCCGTTGTCGTCCAGATGGCGGATCAGCTCCATGTCATATTTAATCAGGTCAAACTGGAACATGCTGAACATATTGAAGGAGGAATAGCCGCTGCCAAAGTCATCCAGCCAGAGCCGGTAGCCGCTGTCCTTGATTCGCTTCACCTGCCTGCGGCAGCTCTCCGGGTCTGCGGCGATGTCCTGCTCGGTAATCTCAATAATAAAGTAGCTCTTATCCACGATCTCTCCCACACCGCTGTCCCGGTAGATCTCATCCATCTGCCCTACCACGTCGGTGTGGTCAAAGTCCTGACGGGAGAAATTGATGGATACCGGGAGCAGGGGGAGGCCGTTGTCCCTGCGCAGCCTGATCTCTTCACACACGTTTTTGAACATGCACAGATCCAGCTTATACAGCAAATGATACTTTTGCAGCACCGGGATAAACTCGCCGGGGGAAATGGTGCCCCGCATGGGGTCAACCCACCGGGCCAGCGCCTCAAAGGCGGCGATCTTCTGGCTCTCCAGACGGTACAGGGCGTGGTAGAAGACCTTGATCCAGCCGTTCTCAATGGCCTTGTCGATATTCTCCACGATATAGCGGCTGCGCCAGTAGTCCTCGTCCAGCTCACGGGAGAAGAAGCTCACCTGCTGGTTCAGATTGTTGTTGATCCGCTTGAGGGCGTGCCTGCCGTGGTCAATGGCGGAGCCCAGCTTGTTCAGCTCCACAGGGGAGATACCGCAGCGGATGCCGCTGGTATTCCCCTTTGCGTTTCGCCTGACCCACTCGTTCACCTGCTGCAGGGCATCCTGCAGCGCTGCGTGGTCATCCACGCCGGTCAGGATGATAAAGTGATCGTCAGCGCCTCTCGTCACCAGAGATTTGGGGAAGTGATCCTTCAGGGCGGTGGAGATCAGCCGCAGCAGATTGTCCCCCTCCTCAAAGCCGTACTGGCTGTTATAGGACTGCATGGACTCCACATCGGCATAGACCACCACAGGCTTGTGGCCGGCAGCACGGATCTGCTCTGCCTTTTCCTCTCCGAACTCGTGGAAATAGTTGATGTTGGGCAGTCCCGTCACGGAGTCCGTATAAAACCGATCCTTCTGAAACAGACCGTAGGTGTCCATCTTTTCCCGGAAGATTCTTACGGTGGCGGTGAGATTGGCATAACAGATCACGGCAAGCTCTGTGCCGTCAGGCATGGTCTGCCAGCTTCCCAGCCCGTGTATGAATACATAGTCCCGGTCAGGGAGCATCTGATCGTTTCCGGAGGGGTTATCGGGCTTCGGCGCATTGCTGAGCCTGCACCGGAACACCACGTCGTAAGGGCCTTTCCTGCGGAGAAACTCATCACTCACCTGAGAGACAAGCCCCACATCGTCCGGGTGCATCCGCTCGAACATACCCCGCCGGAGCCACGGCAGAACCTCCTCACGGCTCATCCCGGTGTTCCGGCAGAAGCCGTCCGTGGCGAGGACGGGTACAGCCTTCCCGTCAACATTCTGATAATAGACCATAGACGCAGAGACGCTCTCCAAAGCGGCTCTCAATTCATCCGGGAACGTATACATCTCAAATACCTCACAGCCGTGTCCGGCTTTTCCTGTCATAATTCACAGCGCACCGCCTGTCGCAGCCCAGCAGCGCATCAGACGGCGCTGACAGTGCGCTACCGTTTATTGTAACAAAACCAGACCATTCTGTCTACCTGAAATCCCAATCCTTTCCCTCAAAAAAAACCGGAGGAGGGGGAGGCCGTCTTGCTTTCCTGGCTGTGCCTGCCTATAATGGAGCGGAAAGCTGGAACGGTACGCACACGACAGAGAGGGAGGACACCATGGCATACGGATTCTATGGCTGGCAGACAGCCGATATAAAAGACGCCCTCGGCCTGACACCGAGGGACTACTATGACCTGCTTGCGCAACTCTGGAGCAGAGAGACCTGCGCCCCGAGAATGAGGGCGGACTGGACACCGGAGAACCCCACGCTGGGACAGTGCTCCGTCACCGCCTTCCTCATGCAGGACATCTACGGGGGCACGGTTCACGGTGTTGCGCTGGGAGACGGGAATTACCACTGTTTTAACGTGGTGGGGGACTTGGTGTTCGACCTGACCAGCGAGCAGTTCGGAGACAGGAGGCTGGATTACACCGGCTGTCCTGCGCAGGACAGGGCGGTTCACTTTGCCAAAGCGGAGAAGCGAGAGCGCTATGAGGCGCTGAAAAGGGCGCTGTATGCCCGAAGGGCTGCCATAGAGGCGGAGTCCACGGAGCGTGGGTAGCGTCCGGGAGAGATCCGTGGTAGCATGGGAGGCGGAAGGAGGCGGTTGAAATGAACCGTTATGTGACCGGAAGTGTGATACGAAAGCTGCGGGAGAGCAGAGGCATGACCCAGCAGGCACTGGCAGAGAGACTCTATGTCAGCAGCAAGGCGGTGAGCAAGTGGGAGACCGGACAGGGCTTCCCGGACATCAGCCTGCTTGAGCCGCTGGCAGGGGCGCTGGGCATCTCCGTGATTGAGCTGCTGAACGGGGAGGAGATTCAAAACCGGAACCGCTCGTCCAATCTGAAGCGGGGGAAGCTCTATGTCTGTCCGGTCTGCGGCAATGTGGTTCAGTCCATCGGAGAGGCGGTGATTAGCTGCTGCGGCATCACTCTGCCGCCTTTGGAGCCAGAGGAGGCGGAGGGGGAGCATTCCATCCACGTTGCGGTGATGGAGGATGAATACTATGTCACCGTTGACCACCCCATGGAAAAGAACCACTATATCTCCTTCCTCGCCGCCGTCTCAGACCAGAGGATACAGCTTGTGAAGCTGTATCCGGAGGGAAACGCCGAGGCCAGATTCCAGATGAACCGTGTGTCTGCCCTCTATGCCTATTGTAACCGCCACGGGCTTTTCCTTTGGAAACTGCTTCGGAAAAAGCCCTGTCCCGGCTCACAGGGATGAGCGTCAGGGCAACAGAGACGAATCAACACAGATACAAAGGAAAACGTGGGCATTCCCGGCGTTCTGCGGCGAGAATACCCACGTTTTATATGTTTAGCCCTTAGCGTCCCGAACTACATCCCGGTTTTGGTCAGCCAGCCTGACCCAGTGGCGGTAGAGCAGAAACAGTCCCCGGCTCAACAGTACGGCGCCGATAATATCCGTCGCCCAGTGAACCCCGGAGACCAGCCTTCCCGCAACCATGAACAGGGAGAACAGCAGCACAAACCATCCCACTGCCTTGCGCAGCCTTGGGCTTTTCACCCTCCGGTCAGATTGCAGCCGCAGCGTTGGCATGACGCTGAGCACCAGCAGCGTTGTGGAGGAGGGATAGGATGCCTCCAGCACGCCCTCTATAAGCACTGGCCTGTAATTCACGGGAAACAGCTCAAAAAACAGGAAAAACAGAATAACCAGAAGGTAATACACCCCCAGCAGTATAATGTCCCTGTCCACCCGGAGCAGGCTCCTGCGCTGCACCGCCTGAACAGCGCCCAGAACGCCGAAGGCGGCACAGACGCCGATGGCCAGCAGCTCCACCCAATCGGTGAGGGTGTAAAGCGCCAGATGCACCCCTGTCAGGTGATGAAACCACATGTTAAACGCTGCAAAGCCAACCTCTGACCCGTTTGGTCCAGCCGCTTGCACGTCAATGCGGCTGATGAGGATTGTCCACAGTAAAAAAGCCAGCAGGAATCCCACGCCCGCCTTCAAATCTCTCTTTTCTCCCATACTTCTCCTGTCCTTTCTGACGGTCTGAGGGGCAGGTCATGTGACCTGCGGCGAAGCCTACCTCCTCTTGTAGAGCACCAGCTCCGGCTCAGAGCCGTCTACACTGTAGCTGCAAATCAGAATAAAACCGGCATCTGCCACAACGCCGTAGCAAATGCCCAGATTTGCAAAGGAAATCTGTGCGCCCAGATAGATGTTGCTGTCGTTCAGGAGCTTTACCTGCTGCCCGCCGGGCATGGTGTACTCCAGATTCACATATCTGCCTGCAAGCTCATACAGCCGCTCCACCCTGTCCAGCTCCAGCGCAGAGAGCAGGTCATTCACCTCGTCGGTGAGCATCTGCCGGAACTGTTCATAGGCGCTGATGCCGCTGCGGCGGATGTACTCCGCTGCCACACAGCGTCCCCCAAAGGGGGAGCCGCAGCTTGCGACACAGCCGCTGCATTCTTCTCTGGACGGGCAGCTTCCGCAGTCCGCCCCGCAATAGGTAAGTGTATTGTCCATGCCTGTGACCTCCCTGTTCCGCTGCCTGCAGAAGGCAGCAGGCATTGACTGTTGTTCGCCCGTATTATAGTGAACGAAGGAGCAACCGTCAAGACCTCAGAAGCATGATCCCTCTGGCGTATCTGTCCTCTCGGAGAGGGATGAAAACGAGCAGCCCCATTGCCGGGACTGCTCGTTTCCGTTACGGATGGTTTAGTTTTCCGCAGAGGCGATTGCGCTGAGGTTGGCAACCTCATAGTCGTTCAGATAGCTCAGCACGTTGGCATCGAAGGTGGCGGCATCCACCGTTCCCTTGTACCAGCTGCAGCTATTGAAGTAATCCTGCAGGCTCTTGTCGTTGAACTTCCTGCCGTGACGGGCATAGATCTCGTTTCTGGCCAGACGGAGCTGGGACTTAGAGAGCTTGCTCAGCTCGCTGTCGGTATAGATGTGGGAGTCGCTGTTGGGCAGGATATAGCCGCTGTTGGTCTTGCTGCCGCTGCCGCTGGTGCTGTCAGTGCTCTTCTTGCCGCCGTCCTTGGAGGAGGAGAGGTAGTCAGAGTAGACATAGCCTGTCACATCGCCCACCTTCACCTTGCTCCAGCCGTTGGAGGTGGTGCCGGTGCGGGAGACCTTCTGCCCCTTGCTCAGCGTGGTGAGAACCTTGCCGGAGGAGGAGGGCTCGGAGCGGACGTTGACGCCGCTGACGGCATACACCGTGTCGGAGCTTTCCTGTTCCTTCACATTCTTGTCACTGCTGCCGGAGGCGGAGGAGAGGTAGCTGGTGTAGACATAGCCGGTGCTGCCGTTGTAGCTCACCTGTGTCCAGCTGCCCTGCGTCTTTCCGGTGGGCGTTACCTTGTCCCCCTTGTTCAGGGTGGCCAGAATATTGCCGTTGGGCACATCCCGGAGGTTTACGCCTCCCTTGGTAACGCTGACGGTGCCGTCGCTGCTCTTGTTGCTGCCGCTGTTATCAGAGGCAGTCACCTTGGAGGTGGACAGGTAATTGCTGGACACATAGCCGGTCTTGCCGCCGATTTCCACACGGCTCCAGCCGGTGGAGGTGGTGCCGGTGCGCTTTACGGACTGACCTGCGGTGAGTACGTTGATGACGTTGCTGCCCTGCGTGCCGGGGTAATCCCGAACCCGCACGTCAGAGGTGGCATAGACCGTCTCGTCCGCATCAGAGATGGCAGGCAGCTGTGCGGGAGCGGCCTCAGGCTGCTGCTGTGCCTCCTGCCGGTTATCGGTGTTCTGCCCCTCAGCGTCACCGCCCTGGGAGGCGGCGTTCTGCGCCTCACCGTTTTGCGCCTCGGCGTTGTTGGCAGTCTCATCGTTTCCGGTCTCGGCATTGCCGCCCTGCTGGGTCTGCTGATTCTCTGCAGCGAGATCGGGGTCTTCTGCGTTGATCTCCTCAGCGTCGCCCTGCTCGGCGTCCTCACCGGTCTGGGCAGGCTCCTCCGTCACGATCTCCGTCTCCTCTGTAGGTGCGGGGGTCTGCTCCTGCGGGGTCTCATCGGGAAGGGTTTCCTCCTGCTGCTGGGCAGTGTTGTCCTTGCTGTCCACAGGCGTGCCGGTGTTGCCGCTGAAAATCATCTTGCCGAAGGCCACCAGAATGGCGACAATCAGAAGGGCGAGGAAGGCGCACACCGCAACCACGATTCTCCGGGAGGACTTGGTCTTTTCACGGGTGTGCTTGCGCTCGCTCCACTTCACATCGCCGTTTTTCTTCTCAGCAGCCTTGGCGTCCTTGGGTGCCATGCGGCTGGGGGGAGGCGTTTGGGCCGCCTTTGCCCCGGTCTCCTGTGCGTTTCTGGCCTTGATTGCATTCTGTGTCGCCTGATAGACCCGCTTTGCGGAGTCGGCGGCGACAACGGTGGTATCCATATCCTGCGCCCGCTGGGCTGCTTTTTTCCGCTGGCGGCCTCTGGGACGGCGGGACTGGGGAGGGGGAGGAGGCTGTGCGCCGGGGACATTTTCCTTTTTCTCCTTCGTTTCATCGATTACGAAGGGAGAATCCACTTCGGCGGCACTCTCTGCCTCTTCCGCCTGCTTTTTCTCCGCCTCTACCGTGGACTGCACGATAGAGGAAATGGTCTTTTGAACATCCTCTGCGTAAAGCTCTGTATTCACAGGGGCAGACCCTGTCTCAGCGCCGGGGGCAGGCTGCTGCGGTTCCGGCTGCTCAGGGGCGGGGGAGGGCTCAACGGAGGGCTCAACGGAAGGCGCTTCATCAAGGGAGCTGCCGCAGATGGAACAAACGTGTACGATGTCGGAATGCTCGACACCACAGACAGGACATTTTTTCATTTTGTTACTCCTATCCAAAAGTAAAGGTTGCATATCATTCTAAAATGATACATAATAATCTTAATCTCATTCCCTATGTTTGTCAATTGCGCAGACAAATCTTTTATCCTTTTATAAGAAATGCAAGGGAGGTTGTCACAATGAGCCAATCGGAGGAGAAGATTCAACAGCTCCAGCAGTGGATTGACGAGAGCAAGCGCATTGTCTTTTTCGGCGGCGCAGGGGTATCCACGGAGAGCGGTGTGCCGGATTTCCGCAGCGTGGACGGACTGTACCACCAGAAATACAGCGAGCCGCCGGAAACCATCCTCAGCCATACCTATTTCCAGCGGAACACGGAGGGCTTTTTCCGCTTCTACCGGGACAAGCTGCTGCCCACCGGCGCCCAGCCCAACGACGCACACAAGAAGCTGGCGGAGCTGGAGCAGGCGGGGAAGCTGACTGCGGTAGTGACCCAGAATATCGACGGGCTCCACCAGAAGGCGGGGAGCCGGGAGGTGCTGGAGCTGCACGGCTCAGTGCTGCGCAACTACTGCCAGCGCTGCCATAGGTTCTACGGCGTGGAGGCGGTGGAGCAGTCTCAGGGCGTGCCCCGCTGTACCTGCGGCGGCATCATCAAGCCGGACGTGGTGCTCTATGAGGAGCCGCTGGACGAGGGGGTCATGTACCGTGCCGTGGAGCATATCCGTCAGGCGGATATGCTGATTATCGGCGGCACCTCGCTGGTGGTCTACCCGGCGGCGGGACTGGTGAACTACTATCAGGGGCACAGGCTGGTGCTGATTAACCTGCAGAGCACCCCCTACGACAAATACGCAGACCTCACCATCAACGAAAAGATCGGACAGGTTTTCCGTCAAATCCACGTCTGAGGTAGATTCCGCCTTTTTCCCACTGGTCACAATGGCGAAATATGGCAGGACACTTGCCAAAAATGAAGCGTGAACGTATAATTGTTGCATATTTTCGGGGAAAGGCAGCGGCTTGCCGCCGTTCCCGCATAAAGAGAGGTCAGTTCTATGCAAAAAATCACGATGACCACGCCCATCGTCGAGATGGACGGGGACGAGATGACAAGGATCCTCTGGCAGGAGATCAAGGATGAGGTCATCCTGCCCTATGTGGATCTGAAGACGGAATACTATGATCTGGGGCTGAAGCACCGGGAGGAGACGCAGGATCAGGTGACAATTGACGCCGCTAACGCCAATAAAAAATACGGCGTGGCAGTCAAGTGCGCCACCATCACCCCCAACGCCCAGCGGGTGGAGGAGTACAACCTGAGCAGGATGTGGAAAAGTCCCAACGGCACGATCCGTGCCATTCTGGACGGCACCGTGTTTCGTGCCCCCATTATGGTGAAGGGCATCTCCCCTGTGGTCAAGACGTGGAAGCAGCCCATCACCATTGCCCGCCATGCCTTCGGAGACGTGTACAAGGCCACAGAGTTCCGTGTCCCGGAGAAGGGAACGGCAAGCATCCGCTTTGTCTCCCAGTCCGGGGAGACGCTGCTGGACGAGACGGTGTATGAGTTCGAGTGCCCCGGCGTCCTTCAGGGGCAGTTTAACAAGGACAGCTCTATCCGCTCCTTTGCCCATTCCTGCTTCCGCTATGCCATCAGCACCAGACAGGATCTGTGGTTCTCCACGAAGGACACCATCTCCAAGCTCTATGACCACACCTTTAAGGACATCTTTCAGGAGATCTATGAGCAGGAGTATCAAAAGACCTTTGAAGAGCTGGGCATCACCTACTTCTACACCCTGATCGACGATGCAGTGGCACGGGTCATCCGCTCTAAGGGCGGCTTTATCTGGGCCTGCAAGAATTATGACGGCGACGTGATGAGCGATATGGTGTCCACCGCCTTCGGCTCTCTGGCGATGATGACCTCCGTGCTGGTCTCCCCAGACGGGAACTACGAGTATGAGGCCGCCCATGGCACCGTCACCCGCCACTACTACAGGTATCTGAAGGGGGAGGAGACCTCCACCAACCCCATGGCCATGATCTTCGCATGGTCCGGTGCGCTGCGCAAGCGGGGGGAGATGGACGGAAACGATGCGCTGTGCGCCTTTGCCGACCGGCTGGAGGCCGCCTCCATCGCCACGATTGAGTCCGGCGTTATGACCGGCGACCTCTACGCCATGTGGGAGGGGGAGGTTCCCGCCCGGAAGGTCACGTCCGTGGAGTTCCTGCGGGAGATTCGCAGGAGGCTGGATCTGGCGGCGGCTCGCTGACCCTTTTTCAGGGCGGTGTTTCTGCCTGCCGCCGCATGGAAAAAGAAAAATGCGCATTCCCGGAACCTCACCGGGAATGCGCATTCTGTCTCTCTGTCAGAGCATCCGACGAATACCGACAACGTCCATAATATCAACTCTGCTGTACACGATACCAACACGGCTGTTCAGAGCGTTGATAATCTTGCCGTCCCCGGCATAGATACCCACATGGCCGCTGTAGCACACCACGTCGCCCGGCTGCATCTCCGAGCGGGAGACGGCACGGCCGCAGTGGCGGATAGAGGCGGAGCTGTGGGGAAGGCTGATGCCGAAGTGCTCATAGACCTTCATGACGAAGCCGGAGCAGTCGCATCCACGGGTCAGGCTGGTGCCGCCCCAGACATAGGGGTTGCCCTCAAACTGAACGGCGTAGTCCACTACGGCCTGACCGGTGGACATGGAGGGGTCTTTTACCACGCAGTCCTCTGTTGCGTCCACATATCTGCTGTTGACATATCCGGTCTGCCCCTCAAAGGTGACCTGAATCCACTCGCCCTCGGCCTGCTCCGGGGAGATGACGGTGTTGCGGGGCAGTACCGTCAGCACCTCGCAGTCCGTATTCGGCTCGGTGCGGAGATTCAGGCGGGCATTGGTGACAATATCCGCATCCACCTCGGACACCGCAAGAAATCCGGTCTGGCTGCCCACCTGAACAAAATACCAGCTGTCGTTGTAGCCCAGAATCTGTACCGGGGCATCCTCTGCC
This sequence comes from uncultured Oscillospiraceae bacterium, assembly GCA_905236265.1. GTDB lineage: Bacteria > Bacillota > Clostridia > Oscillospirales > Oscillospiraceae > Onthomonas. The sequence continues at coordinate 19,394 of CAJOOV010000050.1, forward strand.
AGCTCGTCCATGACCTCGGAGCCGGAGTCCGCCTCGTTGAGGAGTACGGCGCTCTCGGCGAGCACAGTGGCCTGACCAAGGGACTCGGGGGCGAGGCTGTCCATATCCATGTACCCGGTGATGACCTCGTCTCCGTCCTCCCATGCGGCGGGCTGAAGCCCGCTCTGCTCGTTGCTGAGCAGCACGACCACATCGCCCTCAGAGAGAGTGACCAGTGCATCGGAATCCGTATCGTCGGATTCGTAGAGAATGGCGGAATCTGCGGTCACAGCCGCCTGATAGGGGACAAAGGTGTCCTTCGCAAAGGCGGGAAGAGAGCACAGAGCCACGGCGGAGCCGGCAATTAACATCTTTCGAAACAGGTTATCTAATCGTTTCATGGGACCTCCCATCGGGTTTTTGTTGGTTTCTCTCTGTTTTATCTGGCGTTCAGGGCACGGTTCAGCCACACATAGGCCAGATCCATTGCCGCATACAGGCTGTTCTTCTCACTGCTGCGCACCACCCGGTCACGGCTGCGCTGGTTCTGATCCGTGCTCTGGAGCTGGACGGACACCTTCGTGGCCATGGTCATCTCCTCGTCCACCGGGATGCTTCCCATTATCTGAAGCTGGATGATATACGGGTCGGACATCTTGCCGTAGTAGATCATGTTGTCCTTGCGCACCAGCGGATAGCCTTTATATTCCAGAGGGAGCTTTGTCGCTTCAGCCATATCTGTAACCTCCATTCAAAACTGTAACCGAATTGTAACACATTGAATTCAAACTGTCAACCCCTCCTGAGAATTGAGGCTGTGTAGGCCGATTCTGTATCGGACAGAATAAAATCTCCCCAAGGTGTGGTCTTTTTCCGGGGAATGTGGTATCATTTCCGGTAACGTATGCAAGGGGGTATGAGATGTGAAGCTGATGGCATTGGATGGAAATTCCATCGTCAACCGTGCCTTTTATGGGATACGCCTGCTCAGCACACGGGAGGGGCTGTATACCAATGCGGTATACGGGTTTCTCACGATTCTGCAGCGTATGCTGGACGAGGAGCGCCCGGATGCGCTGTGCGTCACCTTTGACCTGAAAGCGCCCACCTTCCGCCATCTGGCCTATGAGGGCTATAAGGCAACCCGCCACGGGATGCCGGAGGAGCTGGCAGTTCAAATGCCGGTGCTGAAGGAGGTTCTGGCGGCGATGAGGATACCCTGCTATGAGCTCTCCGGCTGGGAGGCGGACGACCTGCTGGGCACGATTTCCCGCAGGTGCGAGGAAAAGGGCTGGGACTGCGTGATTGTCACGGGAGACAAGGACTCTTTGCAGCTCATCACTGACCGCACCACGGTGGATTTGGTCTCCACCCGCATGGGGCAGACCACCACGAAGCGGATGACCCCGGAGGCCTTCCGGGAGGAATACGGCTTTGACCCGGTTCACATGATCGACCTGAAGAGCCTTATGGGAGATGCCTCTGACAATATCCCCGGCGTGAAGGGCATAGGGGAAAAGACCGCCATGACCCTGATCCGTCGCTATGGCTCCATGGAGGCGCTGTATGAGGACTTTGAGAACGCCCCGCTCAAGCCTGCCCAGCGGAAAAAGCTGGACGAGGGCAGGGACATGGCAAAGCTGTCCTACGATCTGGCGACGATTCGCTGCAATGCGCCCATTGATTTCACCCCGGAGGAGAACCTTTGCCGGGAGCCGGACAACGATACCCTCTATGCCCTGTTCCTGAAGCTGGAGTTTGCCAAGCTCATCCAGCGCTACCGGCTCCACGCCCCAGAGGAGAGTGTGCAGGCTCCTGTACAGCAGGAGCACAGCACTCAGGCGGTGGACATCACCTCTCAGGCGCAGATGGAGCCTTACTGGCAGGAGTTGGAGGCAGCGGAGTATGTGACGCTGCTGCCTCTGCCCGGTCTGGAGGGCGTAACCGTGGCGCTGGACAGGGGAGAGGGGGAGTCTCTGCTGCTGGACGTGCGAAGCAGACGCTATGAGGGGGACTACAACGCCTTTCTCCGCCGGCTGTTCTCCGGCAGCGTGGGCAAGGTGGTCCACGGGGCAAAGACCATCTGTGAGGAACTGATACAGCAGGGGCTGGACGCAGAGGGCTTTGTCTTTGACACGGAGCTTGCCGCCTATCTGCTGGACCCCACGGCGGGCAGCTATGCGCTGGACAAGCTGGTGATGCAGTATTTTAAGCAGGAGCGGGAGGCAAACGCCGCCTACAGGCAGCAGGACGCTTTCTCTGCCCTGTCAGACGATTTGAAGGCGCAGACGGAGTGGTACGAGGATACCGCATGGATTGAGGCGCTGCATAAGCATTTCCGCCCCCTTCTGGAGGAGAACGGGCTGATGAGGGTGCTGACGGAGATTGACCTGCCCCTGTGCCCGGTGCTGGCGGAGATGGAGCAGGCGGGTGTGCTGGTGGACCGTCAGGCGCTGGTGGACTTTGGAGCCATGCTGAGCGGGAATATTGACAAGGCGCAGAGAGCCATCTACGACATGGCAGGCAGCGAGTTCAATATCAACTCCACCCAGCAGCTGGGCAAGGTGCTGTTTGAAGACCTTGACCTGCCCGCCGTGAAAAAGACCAAGCGGGGCTACTCCACCAATGCCGAGGTGCTGGACAAGCTCAAGCCCTACCACCCCATCATCCAGCAGATTCTGGATTACCGCCAGCTCACCAAGCTGAAATCCACCTATGTGGACGGCCTGACCAAGGTGATCGGGGAGGACGGGAGAATCCACACCAGCTTCCAGAATACCGTCACCGCCACCGGGCGGCTCTCCTCCGCAGAGCCGAACCTGCAGAATATCCCTGTCCGCACGCCGCTGGGAGCGGAGATGCGGAAAATGTTTCAGGCTGCCCCCGGCAACGTGCTGGTGGATGCGGACTATTCCCAGATTGAACTGCGCCTTCTGGCGCACATCGCCCGGGACGAGGCCATGATTCAGGGCTTTCAGACCGGTGCGGACATCCACGCAGCCACGGCGGCGCAGGTCTTTGGCGTTTCGGAGGAGCAGGTGACAAAGCAGATGCGCTCCTCTGCCAAGGCGGTGAACTTCGGCATTGTCTACGGCATTTCCGCCTTCTCTCTGGCGCAGGACATCGGCGTGAGTAACTATCAGGCGAAGGAGTATATGCAGCGCTATTTCGACAAGTATTCCGGTATCCGTATGTATCAGAAGAACATCGTCCGTCAGGCGAAGGAGGACGGCTATGTGTCCACGGAGTTTGGCCGCCGCCGCTGGCTGCCGGAGCTGAAGAGCAGCAATTTCAATATGCGCTCTTTTGGGGAGAGGGTGGCGCTGAACATGCCCATTCAGGGCACGGCGGCGGACATCATCAAGCTGGCCATGATCCGTGTGCGAAACCGCCTGCGCACAGAGGGACTGCAGGGCAGGCTTGTCCTTCAGGTTCACGACGAGCTGATCGTGGAGTGCCCAGAGGCCGAGGGAGAGCAGATCGCCCGGCTGCTGGAGGAGGAGATGGAGCAGGTGGTGCGCCTGAGCGTCCCCTTGCTGGCTGAGGCGAAGATCGGACACAGCTGGGCGGATGCCCACTGACGGAAAACCAAAACACAGCAGAGAAAAAGGAGCAGATATGACCAATTTTACACCCGTAATGGGCTCCGTTCCCGCAAAACCGGCAAAGCCGGTATCCTACCGGCTGGTACCCATGAACCGGGAGCTGATCGCCCAGATTGCAGACATCGAACGTGCGTGCTTCTCTGTGCCGTGGACGCAGGAGATGCTTTTGGAGGAGCTGGAGAGCCTGAACTCCACCTGCATTGTGGCGGTGACGCAGGAGAATGAAGTGCTGGGCTATGCCAGCTTGACGGTGGTGCTGGACGAGGGCTATATCAATAATATCGCCGTAAAGCGGCAGTACCGCCGCATGGGGCTGGGCGGGGAGCTTTTGAAGGTGTTTATCCGCTTCGCTCAGGCAAACGGACTTGCCTTCCTCACCCTTGAGGTGCGTGATACAAATCTCGCCGCCCGGAGCCTCTATTCCGGCTTCGGCTTTCAGGAGGTGGGCAGGCGGAAAAACTACTACGACAAGCCCACGGAGGATGCCATTTTAATGACGAAATTCTTCCACCAAGAGGAAGAAAAACTGTGAAATCAAGGTGATAGCATGGACAAAAAGCTCCTCCTTCAGGCGCTGACGAAGCTGGTTTCCGGCATGAGCCTTGTTGCCCTGCTTCTGTTTCCCGCCGCAGGCACGCCGGGGTTTCTCCGGGGATGGCTGCTGATGGGCGTGCTGTTTCTTCCCATGACGGCGGCAGGCTTTGTGATGCTGTTTCGTGCGCCTGAGCTGCTGCGCAGGCGGCTGAACGCCAACGAGCAGGAACAGACCCAGCGATGGGTGATTGCCCTGAGCGGGCTTATGTTTGCGGCAGCCTTCCTGCTGGCCGGACTGGATTACCGCTTTGGCTGGAGCAGCCTGCCCGGATGGGTTTCGGCTGCGGCCTGTCTGGTGTTCCTGCTGGGTTATGGGATGTTTGCTGTTGTACTGCGGGAGAATGTCTGGCTTTCCCGCACGGTGGAGGTGCAGAAGGGGCAGCAGGTGGTGGATACCGGGCTGTATGCTGTGGTGCGCCATCCCATGTATTCCGCCACTTTACTTCTCTTTCTCTCTATGCCGCTGATTCTGGGCTCGCTGGTCTCCTTCGCCGTAATGCTGCTCTATCTGCCCATCCTGTATGTGCGCATACGCAATGAGGAGCGGGTTCTGGAACAGGGACTCTCCGGCTATACCGACTATCAGCGCCGGGTGCGTTACCGGCTGATTCCCTTTCTCTGGTGAGGGAGCATTGCCCATTGGCACACTGTATGAATGACCAAATACTTTGAAAAAGAGGAAACCGATCTATGAAAATACTGGCAGTAGAATCCTCCTGCGACGAGACGGCAGTTGCCATTGTGGAGGACGGCAGGCGGGTGCTCTCCGACGCTGTGGCCTCCCAGATCGAGATGCACACCATCTACGGCGGGGTCGTGCCGGAAATCGCTTCAAGAAAGCACTTGGAGGCGATCTGCCTCATGGCAGATCAGGCGCTGGAGCAGGCGGGGCTGGAGCGGCGTGATTTGGACGCCGTGGCCTGCACCTATGCCCCCGGACTCATCGGCGCAGTGCTGGTGGGAGTAAACTTTGCCAAGAGCGTGGCCTACGCCCTGAACCTGCCCCTGATTCCCGTTCACCACATCCGGGGACACATCGCCGCAAACTACATCACACATCCTGCGCTGGAGCCGCCCTTTCTCTGCCTGTGCGTCAGCGGCGGGAATACCATGATCGTGGACGTTCAGGACTACACCCGCATGGAGCTTCTGGGCGCAACCAGAGACGATGCGGCAGGGGAGTGCTTCGACAAGGTCGCCCGTGTGCTGGGGATCGGCTATCCCGGCGGCGGCCCCATGGATCGGCTGGCGCAGGGGGGAGATGAAAAGAAATACCCCCTGCCCCGCTCCAAGGTGGACGGCGCACCGCTGGATATGTCCTTCTCCGGGCTGAAAACCGCCGCCTTGAACACCATCCACAACGCCAGCCAGAAGGGAGAGGCGCTGGATCTGCCCTCCTTTGCCGCCTCCTTCGGTCAGGCGGTGAGCGACGAGCTGGTGCCAAGAGTGCTGCAGGCGGCGCAGATGACCGGGCGTAGGCGCATTGCCGCCGCCGGGGGTGTCTCCGCCAACAGCCGTATCCGGGGCGATTTGCAGCGCATGTGCGCCCTGCATGGCTATGAGCTGTACCTCCCGGAGCTGAAGCTCTGCGGCGACAACGGCGCCATGATCGGCGCACAGGGGTATTACGAGTATCTCGCCGGACATGTTGCGGATTCCACCCTGAACGGCTATGCAGGCAGACGGATTGACGAATGATGATTATGTAAACTAAAGACGGAAAATCCCTGCCTCCGAAAGAGAGTGCGCCTGCGGCGGAAAAACGGGGAAAAGCGTTGAAAACACTGCAATCCCAATGTGCAAAACTCTGTGGAAATTGTGGACAACCTCCCCGGTGCGCCCCAGTTGCAGCAAGCGTTATGGACGAGGCGGCGGAGAGAGGGGCGGCGCAGGGGAGGAGGGAATCTTTTCTCCGGGACTGATTGAACATTTCCCCCAAGTGTGCTACAATAGGGGGCATTCGCAAAGACGAAACCCCTTTTCGGGACGATAGAGAAGGACGTGTCAGAAATGGAAGAGAAAAAACAGGTGATGCTCTCCGGCATCCAGCCCAGCGGCGAGCTGACGCTGGGCTCCTATCTGGGAGCCATCCGCAACTGGGCGGAGCGTGCGGATCAGTTTGACTGTTATTATTTTATGGCGGATATGCACACCATCACCGTGCGCCAGAACCCGGCTGACCTGCGCCGGCGCACCCTGAGCCAGCTTGCCGCCTATATCGCCTGCGGCCTTGACCCGGAAAAGAACACGCTGTTCATCCAGAGCCATGTGCCGGAGCACGCCCAGCTTGGCTGGGTGCTGAACTGCTATACCATGTACGGTGAGCTGACCCGGATGACCCAGTTCAAGGCAAAGAGCGCCCAGCACGCAGAGAACATCAACGCCGGACTGTTTGACTACCCGGTGCTGATGGCGGCGGACATTCTGATCTACCAGCCGGACTATGTGCCCGTGGGGGATGACCAGAAGCAGCATGTGGAGCTGTGCCGGGACATTGCCGAGCGGTTCAACGGCATTTACGGGGATGTGTTCCGGATTCCCCAGCCCTATATCCCCAAGGTGGGTGCCAGAGTGATGAGCCTGACCAGCCCGGAGAACAAGATGTCCAAGTCTGACCATGACCCCAACGGCTGCGTCTATCTCCTTGAGCGCCCGGAGGACATTGCCCGCAAGTTCAAGCGCGCCGTGACGGACAGCGAGATGAGCGTGCGCTTTGACCCGGCGGCCAAGCCCGGCATCTCCAACCTGATGCAGATTTACGCCTGCGCCACCGGCAGCAGCTATGACCAGATTCAGCAGGAGTTTGACGGCAGGGGCTACGGCGCATTCAAAACGGCGGTGGGCGAGGCGGTCATCGAGATGAGCCGCCCCATCCGGGAGGAGACGGAGCGGCTTCTGAAGGACAAGGCCTATCTGGAGCAGGTCTACCGATCCGGCGCCGAGAAGGCCAGCTATATCGCAGGCAAGACCCTGCGCAAGGTCTACAAGAAGGTGGGCTTTATTCCCCGCTGAGGGCGGATTCACTATTATGCCTGAGTGAGGGAGCAGGGTTTCGTAACATGAAGCTATTCAATTATCAATCCATGGCGATTGTGGTGGCGGCGCTGCTGATCTCCATGGTGGTGACCATGGTCATGATGCCGCTGGTGCGCAGGCTTGCCCTGCGCTTGGGCGCCATTGACATGCCCGGAAAGGTGGGCACAGACAGCGAGCGCCACCTCCACACCACGCCCACGCCGAGAATGGGAGGGCTTGCCATCTTTGCGGGGTTCCTTGCGGCAATGCTTACCTTTGTGGAGATCAATCTCCGGCTGGGAACGATGCTGCTGGGCGCTGTCATTCTGGTGGTGCTGGGCATGGTGGACGATGTAAAAAACCTCTCGGCGGGCTTTAAGCTGGTGGTGCAGGTGGCTGCTGCCTCCATCGCCGCCTCCGGCGGGAACATGATCCACTATCTCAGCGCCCCCCGGTTCCTCTTTGAGAGCGGGCATCTGGATCTGGGCATCTGGGCCATGCCGGTGACGGTGTTCTGGATTGTGCTGATTACCAACGCCGTGAACCTGATTGACGGTCTGGACGGGCTTGCCGCAGGGGTGTCGGTGATCTCCTCCATCTGTCTGGTGGTGGTGGCGCTGGTGTACTCCGATATGACCGTGGCGGTGCTGTGCGGGGCGCTGGCAGGGGGCTGCGTGGGCTTTCTGCCCTATAATATCAGCCCTGCCCGCATCTTTATGGGGGACACCGGCTCCACCTTCATCGGCTATGTCCTCGCCCTTGCCTCCGTGCAGGGTCTGTTTAAGATTTACGCATTGATCTCCTTTGCCGTGCCGTTTTTCATGCTGGGACTTCCCATTTTTGACGTGTGCTTTGCGGTAATCTCACGGGTCAGCCACGGTGAGAGCCCTATGAAGGCGGATCGGAAGCATGTCCACTACCGTCTGCTGGATATGGGTCTGAGCAAGCAGCAGACGGTTGCGGTGCTGTATGTGGTCTCCGGCATTCTGGGGGTCACCGCCGTGCTGCTCAGCACGGTGAAGAGCCTTCGCTGGGTGCCCTTCGGGGTTGCGATTCTCTTCTTCGGCTATGTGGCCTACCGCTTCTACCACCACCGCCGGGCGCTGCTCCGGGGGGAGGGGCATAAGCACAGGGAGATCAGGGTTGACGTGCTCAGCGTGGGGCACAGGGAGAAAAAAGAGTAGTGCTGCCGACCGGTCATCCCAGACCCATCAGCAGCACCAGCGCAAGGATAATCAGCCACTCCTCGTCCTCTGACTCCCGGAACAGATAGATCAGCACCAGCAGCAGGAGGATGTCCCCTGTGTCCAGCTTCCCCAGCCCCAGCAGATCCAGAATGCCGCCGCCCCCGGCATTCTTTTCATTTCCCAGTAGACGCTGCAGAAAGGACAGGGGAGAGCCGCCGCCCGGATGCTCTTCCGGTGCCGGCTCCAGAGGCTGAAAGCCCTCCTGAGGCGCATAGCGGTTATACATCGCCGCCCTCCCGGAGCAGCCCCATGGCGGCCTTAATGACCCGGCTCAGGCGGGTGATGCGGATGGCCTGATCCAGCTTGCCTGCCCGCTCCTCCCGCAGAAAGGGCTTCATGGCCTGAAGCAGCCGGGTCTTGTCGTCCTCTCCCTGCTGATAGACGGAGATCAGGGGCATCAGCTTGCCCAGAAGGGCGGGGTCCAGCATCTGGGACAGGGGGTTGGACTCCTGCACGGAGGGGGCGGCGGCATCCTGGGGCGGCGTATCCCCGCCGGGCGTCTGCTCCCCGGACAGGGAGTTTGCCAGCGACATGATCTGCTCCATGGCCTGGGGAGACGAGAGTATCTGGTTCAGTTTATCCTCAAACTCGGCCATAGAGACCGCCTCCCGTCTTTATTTCGGCATCTGCTTTTTCAGTGAATCCAGCACCCTTCCCCCCTCCGGGCTCTGACCGACCCGGTTGAGCATGGACTGAAGGGCTGCTGTGTCCCCGTTTTTGGCCTGCTTTGCCGCCTCGTTCAAATCCCCCTGCCGCTGCAGCATCTGAATCAGCTCCCTCGCCTGAGGGGACTGAACCAGCGTGCGAATGGCGGTGGGGTCATTGAGAATGGACTTCGCCTGAGGGTGCTCCAAAGGGGAAAAGGTTTGACGATCCGGCATATTGCTTCCTCCCTGTGATAATCTGTTCCTATTCTATGCACCGGATAAAGGAGATGTGTACCCTATGAAGCTCTTAATCCTGTCTGATTCCCACGGAAGCGCAGAGAATATGCGCAGGGTGGTTTTGATTGAAAACCCGGATATGCTCCTGTTTCTGGGGGACGGCCAGTGCGACCTGCAGATGATTCTGAAGGAGTTTCCGGCGCTGGAATGTCACGCAGTGCGGGGAAACTGCGATTACGCCAGCGACCTTGCGGAGGAAGCGCTGGTAGAGGCGCAGGGCGTGCGGATTTTCATGTGCCACGGACACACCTACGGCGTGAAGCACAGCTATGACCGGCTGCTGCGCCGGGGATACCTAAAGCGGGCGAAGCTGGTGTTGTCGGGACATACCCATACTGCGCTGATTCGGGAGCGGCTGGGGCTGACGCTGATAAACCCCGGCTCCGTGGGCTATTATTACGATCCCACCTATGCCGTGGTGTGGGTGGAGGACGCAAGCGTGGTCAGACAGGAGATCCGGCATTTGCAGTCTCCGGTTTTTGAACCGTGAGCGGCAAATTTCTGTTGCCCTGCTGGGGATTCGTGATATAATGGAGCAGCGCTGTCCCATCGGCTGATGCAGACAGCCATCAGATCCGCCTTCTTGCAGGCGGCAGCAAATCAACAGGAGGCATTGCGTTGAATACCTTCCAGCTATTGAAAACGGAGCTGCACCGGGTCTGTCCCGGTCTTCAGATAAAGGAACACGAGCCTATGAAGGCCCACACCTCCTTCCGCATCGGCGGGCCTGTGGCGATGATGGCGTTCCCCGTCACCACGGAGGAGACCATTGCCACCATTCAGGCCGCCCGGCGTGTGGGCATCAAGCCGATTCTGCTGGGCAGGGGGACGAATCTCCTGTGCGGAGACGGCGAGCTGAACTATTTTATGATTAAAACCTATCCCGGACTGAGCCACATGGAGCAGGTGGGCAAAAACGGCATCCTCTGCGGCGCAGGCATCCCCATGCGTCAGGTGGCCAGCTTTGCCCAGCAGCACAGTCTGACGGGTCTGGAATTTGCCCACGGCATCCCCGGCTCCATCGGGGGCGGCGTGGTGATGAACGCCGGTGCCTACGGGGGAGAGCTGGCAAATGTGGTGAAGCAGACCACGGCGCTGGATGAAAACGGAGAGGTCAAGATCTTCCGGGGGGAGGAGCAGGAGTTTGCCTACCGCAGCAGCGTTTTTATGAAACAGAAGCTGCTGGTGCTGGATGCCCTCATTGAGCTTGCGCCGGGGGACTCCGTGGCGATTCAGGCGAAGATGGACGACTTTCTTGCCCGCCGCAAGCGGACGCAGCCGCTGGAATACGCCAGCGGCGGCTCCATGTTCAAACGCCCTCAGGGCGCTTATGCCGCAGCGCTGATCGACAAGTGCGGTCTGAAGGGCTTTCGCATCGGGGATGCGCAGGTGTCGGAGAAGCACGCCGGTTTTGTCATCAACCGGGATCAAGCCACCTGCGAGGAGATCATGGCGCTGGTGAGCCATGTCCAGAGGGTCGTGCTGGAAAAGACAGGTTTCTCGCTGGAGATGGAGGTCATCCGTCTGTTCTGAGCAGATGGGATATACGCAAAGAGAGCTGCCGGAGAGGAGAGAGGACAGATGCGGTTCGTTATCATTTCAGGACTTTCCGGCGCAGGAAAGAGCAAGGCGGGGGAGTTTCTGGAGGACATCGGCTTTTATACGATAGACAATATGCCCCCGGCACTGATGCCCCGTTTTGCGGAGCTGGCCAAAAGCAATACCAGCGGAACCTATGACAGGGTGGCGCTGGTCAGCGACATCCGGGGCGGGCACAGCTTTGAGGCGCTCTTTCAGGCCATGGACGAGATTCGCGATATGGGCTGTGAGTGCAAGCTGCTGTTTCTGGAGGCCAGCGTGCCCACGGTCATCGCACGCTACAAGGAGACCCGCCGCAGCCATCCCCTTGCCGCAGCAGGGGAGGGGCTGGAGAGTGCGATCATCAGAGAAAAGCAGCTTCTGGAGCCGGTGCGGGTGCGGGCGGACTATATTCTGGACTCCACCCAGTTCCACACCACGGCGCAGCTTCGGATTGCGCTTTTGGAGATGTTCTCCCACGGGGAGGACACCCGCCCGGTCTTTACCGTCACGGTACAGTCCTTCGGGTATAAATACGGTATCCCGCTGGACGGGGACTGGATTATGGACGTGCGCTTTCTGCCAAACCCGTTTTATATCACCCAGCTTCGGAGAAAGACGGGACTGGATCAGGAGGTGGTGGACTATCTCAACGGCTTTGCCGCTACGGGGGAGTTTTGCGCCTATATGGAGCAGATGCTGCGCTTTCTCCTGCCTTTGTATGAGGAGGAGGGCAAGACCAATCTGGTGATCTGTATGGGCTGCACCGGGGGACAGCACCGCTCTGTGGCCATGGCGCACGCTGTGGCAGAAATGGTGGAGCGGCTGGGCTATCCGGTGAGCGAGACCCACCGGGACATGAACCGGGAGCGGAAATAACCAAAGCGCCGCCGGGAGCATTGACAGAAGAGGGGAGCAGAGATGGCAAAGGAGAGTTTTTCCAGAGCGGCCAAGGGCGAGCTGTGCCGGGAGAGAATCACGGATACGGCCTGCGCACTGGCGGAGGCATATGGAATCCTGTTGTTTTGCAATACCTTTCAGCCCAGCGAGATTCGTATGATTACAACCTCCGAGCCGGTGGCAAAGCGATTGCCCCGGCTTTTTTCCCGTGCCTTTGACGTGACCTTCGACCAGCTGCCGGAGCCGGGCAGCGGGAAATATCACTTCGCCCTGTCAGACGGGGAGAAGCTGGGCAGAATCATGGCCGCTCTGGGATATGACCGGAAGGAACTCTCCATGCACCTGAACTACGCCGTTTTGGAGGCGGAGGGGACGATTGCCGCCTTTTTCCGGGGCGCATTTCTGGCGGGAGGCTCTGTGTCCGACCCCCGCAAGCGCTACCAGCTGGAGCTGTCCACCTCCCACTATCGGGCGGCCATGGGACTGCAGCCGCTGATTGCGGAGCTTGGCCTCGCCCCTAAGACGGTGGAGCGGGGGGCAAACTATATCACCTACTTCAAACAGAGTGAGGCGATTTCCGATTTCCTCACCGCCATCGGCGCACCGCTGGCGGCCATGGAGATTATGAACGCCAAGCTGGAAAAAAATATCTATAACAAGGTCAACCGCCGCTCCAACTGCGATATGGCCAATCTGGACAAGGCGGTGGAGGCGGCGCAGAAGAAAATCGCCGATATACAGCGCCTGAAGGAGAGCGGGGCGTGGGAGACGCTGCCGGAGCCCCTCCGGGAGACCGGGGAGCTTCGGCTGAACCACCCGGAGCTTTCCCTCAGCCAGCTTGCCCAGCTTGCCGGCGTGTCCAAATCCTGCCTGAACCACCGCCTGAGAAGACTGGCGGAGCTGTCTTTACTCCAATAGAAGGGGGCTTTACCTATGGCATTTGTCCATCTGCATCTCCATACCGAGTTCTCCCTGCTGGACGGCGCCTGCCGGATTCAGGAGCTGATGCAGCGGCTGAAGGAGCTGGGACAGACCGCTGCTGCCATCACTGACCACGGCAATATGTACGGCGTGGTGGACTTCTACAAGGCGTGTCAGAAGGAGGGCATCCACCCGGTCATCGGCTGCGAGGTCTATGTTGCGCCAAGAACCCGGTTCGACAAGAGCCGGGAGCTTGACATGGGCGCCCGGCATCTGATTCTGCTGTGCAAGAACGAGACAGGGTATCGAAACCTGTCCTATCTTGTGACAAGGGCAAATCTGGACGGCTTTTATATGCGCCCCCGGATTGACCTTGACCTGCTGCGGGAGCACCATGAGGGGCTGATTGCCCTCTCCGCCTGTCTGGCCGGGGAGATTCCCCGCCGCCTGCGCAACGGGGACTACCGCGGCGCACGGGAGCACGCCGCCATGATGGCAGAGCTGATGGGAGAGGGAAACTACTATATCGAGGTGCAGAACCACAACATCCCGGAGCAGCAGCGGATTCTCCCGGAACTGATCCGCCTTGCCCGTGAGCTGAACCTGCCCCTTGCCGCCACCAACGACTGCCACTACCTGCGTAAGGAGGACGCACAGGCACAGGACGTGCTCATGTGCATCCAGACGGGTAAGACGGTGGACGACCCTGACCGCATCCGCATGGAGACGGAGGAGTTCTACGTCAAGAGCGAGGAGGAAATGCGCGCTCTCTTCCCGGACTGCCCGGAGGCCATTGACAACACGGCGGAGATTGCCCGGCGGTGTCAGGTGGACTTCCGCTTCGGGCAGTATCACCTGCCGGAGTTTACCTATCCCAAGGGCTACGACGGGGACAGCCTGCTGCTGGAGCTGTGCCAGAAGGGCTATGAAAGGCGCTATCCCTCCGACCCGCCCGGCTACCGCCAAAGGCTGGAATATGAGCTGAATATGATTCGCACCATGGGCTTTGTGGACTACTTTCTCATTGTGGCGGACTTTGTGGGCTACGCCAAGTCAAACAGCATTCCCGTGGGGCCGGGCAGAGGCAGCGCCGCCGGGTCCATGGTGGCATACTGCCTGAATATCACCGACGTTGACCCCATGAAGTACGCCCTCTATTTTGAGCGCTTCCTGAACCCGGAGCGGGTCACCATGCCGGATATCGACATGGACTTCTGCTACCGCCGCCGGGGGGAGGTCATCGACTATGTGAACCGGAAGTACGGGGAAGACCATGTGGCGCAGATCGTCACCTTCGGCACCATGGCGGCACGGGGCGTGCTGCGGGATGTGGGGCGTGTGCTGAAAATGCCCTACGGCGAGGTGGATCAGATTGCCAAGCAGGTGCCCACCACGCTGCATATCACGCTGGACGAGGCGCTGAAGGTATCCCCTCAGCTCCGGGAGCGCTACGAGAAGGAGCCCCAGGTCAGGCTTCTCATCGACACCTCCAAAAAAATCGAGGGAATGCCCCGCCATGCCTCCAGACATGCGGCGGGGGTGGTGATTACCAAGCGCCCGGTCTATGAATATGTCCCTCTGGCCAAAAACGACGACAGCGTGGTCACCCAGTACATCATGACCACGCTGGAGGAGCTGGGACTGCTGAAGATGGACTTTCTGGGGCTGAGGAACCTGACGGTGCTGGACGATGCCCAGAGGATGATTCGCCGGAAGAATCCCGGCTTTGACCTGAACCAAATCCCTGACGACGACCCGGATACCTTTAAAATGCTGCAGGCAGGGCAGACGGCGGGGGTGTTCCAGATGGAGTCTGCGGGCATGACCGGCGTGTGCGTCCAGATGAAGGCCTCCAGCATTGAGGACCTGACGGCAATCGTGGCGCTGTACCGCCCCGGCCCTATGGAGTCCATTCCCCGGTTCGTCCAGTGTAAGACCGACCCCTCCAAAATCCGCTACCTCCACCCCAAGCTGGAGCCGATTCTCTCCGTCACCTACGGCTGCATCGTCTATCAGGAGCAGGTGATGATGATTTTCCAGCAGCTTGCAGGCTACTCTCTGGGCGGGGCGGACATGGTGCGCCGGGCCATCTCCAAGAAAAAGGCAAAGCAGATTCAGCAGGAGGAGCAGGCGTTTATCTACGGCGACCCTGAGCGGGGCATTGCCGGGTGCGTGGCAAACGGCATCCCGGAGGAGACAGCGAAAAAGATTTACGGCGAGATCTACGACTTTGCCAACTATGCCTTCAACAAGGCGCACGCCGTGTGCTATGCCATTGTGGCCTACCAGACCGCCTATTTCAAATGCCACTACCCTCAGGAGTATATGGCGGCGCTGCTGACCAGCATTCTGGACTCCAGCGCAAAGGTGGCGGAGTACATCTCCGCCTGTAAGGATATGGGCATCCGCCTGCTGCCCCCGGACGTGAACCAGTCCGGGGCGGACTTCACCGTCTCCGGTTCGGATATCCGCTTCGGCCTTGCGGCGGTGAAGGGCGTGGGACGCACCGTTGTAGAGCGCCTGACGGCAGAGCGGGAGGCCAACGGCCCCTTTGCCAGCTTTCAGCAGTTCTGCGAGCGCACCTTTGAGCTGGACTTGAACCGCAGGGCGTTGGAGAACCTGATCCGATGCGGTGCCTTTGACAGCATGGGTCTGCGGCGCA
>CAJOOV010000051.1 GCA_905236265.1 uncultured Oscillospiraceae bacterium
TGCATTTTAATCTCCATACCGGGGAGCATGGCGGCGACTGCTTCGGCATCCGAGGGGTCAATGCCGCTGCGCATGGCGGAGAGTCCCACCGTGCGGTAAATCGCCCCCGTGTCCACATAGAGCCAGCCGTTTTGCCGGGCGATTGCTTTTGCAATGCTGCTCTTCCCTGCCCCGGCAGGGCCGTCGATGGCAACGCTGATAAATGACATACTATTCTCCTTCATTCCACACGGACCAGCACCCGGCAGTATAGCCGGTAGCCCATGCAATCTGTAAGTTAAACCCGCCTGTATAGGCGTCCACATCCAGTATCTCCCCGGCAAAGTAGAGTCCCCTTATCAGCCGGGATTCCATGGTAGAGGGATTAACCTCCCCCACTGCCACGCCCCCGGAGGTGACAATGGCATCACTGACGGGGCGGGGACCTTTGACCTGAATCGTAAAATGCTTGAGCTCCTGCAGCAGCTCATGCCGCTGCTGGCGGGTGATGTCGTGTACTTTGGTCTCGGCAGGGATCCCGGAGCGGCGAATCACCTCGAAAATCAGCTTATGGGGCAAAAGCCCTGAAAGGCTGTTTTGAAAGTCCCGGTTGGCATTGCGCTGAAAATCCCGCACCAGCCGGGCATCCAGCGTTTTTTCCTCTAATGCGGGCTTCAGGTCAATGACCACGGTGTACCGGTCGGTATCGAAATCCCGCATGTGTGCGCTGGCGGAGAGAATCACCGGGCCGGAGAGGCCGAAATGGGTAAACAGCAACTCTCCGAAATCCCGGTAGAGCACCTTATTCCTTTGGTTCTCCACCCGGATTGCGATATTCCGAAGGCTGAGCCCCTGCAGCTCTTTGCAGCACGCCTCAGCGTCCAGCGGCACAAGGGAGCCCCGTGGAGGCACGATCCGGTGCCCCAGAGCGGCGGCTATCCGATAGCCGTCTCCGGTGGAGCCGGTGGCGGGATAGCTGACCCCGCCGGTGGCCAGAATGACAGCATCCCCTGTCACCACCTCTCCCCGCTCCAGACGGATTCCGGTGACAGCCCCGTTTTCCGTGCAGAGGGAGGCTGCCCGTGCGGTGCGAACGCACACGCCGCTTCTTTCCAGCTCCCGGACAAGGGCGTCGGCAATGTCGTTGGCGTTGTCAGACTGGGGAAACACCCGGTTTCCCCGCTCTGTTTTCAGTGGCACGCCCAGATCATTTTGAAAGAAGTCCTTCACGTCCGAGGGCGGGAGCCGGTTCAAGGCGCTGTACAAAAAGCGTCCGTTGCGGGGGATGTTTTGCAGCACGGTTTCCACCGTGCAGTCGTTTGTCACGTTGCAGCGGCCTTTCCCGGTGATGCGCAGCTTCTTTCCCGCTCTCCGGTTGCGCTCAATCAGCGTCACCGCCGCCCCCTGCCTCGCCGCCGTGAGCGCAGCCATCATCCCTGCGGCGCCTGCGCCGACCACTATGATGCTCCTGTGTTCCATCACGTTTGATCCGGCCGGTCATAGACCTCATACTTCGCCCAGATCTCCTCCAGCTTGGTGAGCGTCTGCTGCAGCTCTGACCCCTTCTTCCTGCTCACAGCCACAATGAGGGCGTTCACAAGGCTCAGCGGGGCAACCAGAGAATCTACAAAGGAGGCCATGTCGCTCTTTGCAATCAGGGAGTAGTCCGCAAGGGGCACCAGCGGGGAGGCGTTGCTGTCTGTAATTGCGATGACAGTAGCCCCCCGGCTTCTGGCGTACTCCATAGCAGTGACTGTCCGTCTGGAATAGCGGGGAAAGGACAGTCCGATAAAGACATCCTGCGAGTCCACATGAATGGTCTGCTCAAACACCTCACTGATGGAGACTGTGTCGATATTGACCACTCTTTCAAAGATATACTGGAAGTAAAACGAGAGGAAGTTTGCCAGCACACTGGCAGAGCGCACGCCAAGGATATAGAGGTTTCGTGCCGAGCAGATCGCCTCGACGGCGTTGGAAAAGCTCTCCCTGTCCGTCTCCTCCAGCGTGATGCGTATTTTTTCCATATCAGAGTGCATGACCATGCTCAATACATCCTGATTTCCGATACGGTCGTTGGAAACCTCCATGCGCTGAACGGAGGTCAGCTTATTGCGGATCATCTCCTGCAGCGCCTTCTGCATACTGGGATAGCCGTCAAAGCCCAGCTCTGCGGCAAAGCGGACAACCGTGGATTCACTCACGTTCACGGTCTTGCCCAGCCTGCTTGCGGTCATAAAGGCGGCCTTGTCGTAGTTATGCAGGATGTAGTTGGCAATCAGCTTCTGCCCCTTGGAAAAGGCAGGGAGGTTTTCCTGAATATGGGCTAAAATATCAAGTGTCATGATGCTTCCTCTGTTTCTGTCACACTGCGAAAGAAGCAGGCTGACTCGGCAGCGCCAAATCAGCCCGTTGCTGTCCGTCAGTGGGAGAACCGCAATTCCCCTCACGCATTGTAACATCTTTTGGTGGGCGGAGAGACTGCTCCGCCGCTCTCTAATCATAGCGAAGGGCAGGAAAAAAAGCAAGAGCAAATTGCAGGTTTATCCTCTTTTCCTGCAAAATTACCTGCGAAGAAGCTCCGTTTCCTCCTCCGTCAGCCATCGCCAGCTTCCGCAGGGCAGGCTGCCCAGAGACAGCGCCCCCTCCCGGACACGGCGCAGGCGGTGAACCGTCAGCCCTGCCGCCTTGCACATGCGGCGAACCTGACGGTTCTTTCCCTGACGGATGGTAACAGAGAGCAGCGTGCTGTCCTGTCCCCGGCGGAGCACCTTCACCCGTGCAGGCTGAAGCCGTTCCCCGTCTATGGTCATGGGGCGATTCAAAACACCCAGCGCCCTGTTCACAGCGCCGCTGACCCGGACGTGATACTCCTTCTCCACCTCATGGCTGGGATGGGTCAGGTGATAGGCCAAATCGCCGTCATTGGTCATCAGCAGCAGTCCCTCGGAGTTGAGGTCAAGCCTGCCCACCGGGTAGAGATGATAGCCGCAGCCTGCAATCAGATCCATGACGCACCGCCTGCCCTGTTCGTCTGAACGGGTGGTGACATAGCCTCTGGGCTTGTGCAGCATCAGGCAGACCCGCTTCGGAGGCGGTGCAATGGGCTTGCCGTCCACACAGACCTGATCTCTCCCCTCCTCCACCCGCTGCCCCAGCCGGGCGGGCTGGCCGTTGACGCTGACACGTCCGCTTTGAATCCAGCCCTCCGCCTCCCGGC
This sequence comes from uncultured Oscillospiraceae bacterium, assembly GCA_905236265.1. GTDB lineage: Bacteria > Bacillota > Clostridia > Oscillospirales > Oscillospiraceae > Onthomonas. The sequence continues at coordinate 3,200 of CAJOOV010000051.1, forward strand.
GGGATGCAATGCCGTGGCGGGAGAGGAGCTTGCTGAGCCGCTCCTCCATCAGTTCACCACAAAGGTGCTGTAGAGCAGGTCAACCGTGCCCAAAACCTCACCGTTGAGGGTATAGGTTGCCGTACCCGCTACGCTTCCCTGCGTAATGGCACCGCTCACCCGGCTGGGCAGGCGGATCTGGCACTCCACCACCTCTCCGTCCCCGGCGGAGGCGGCCACCAGCGTCTGGGAGGCAATCAAGGGAACCTCCGTGGTGCCAATGCGCAGGGTGGTGACGGTATTGCCCTGGGAGCAGAGGACATTGGCGGGGTAGTTCCGAAACGCCCACTCATACAGCGCCTTATGCTCGTCAAACTGGTTGTTGTCGTTCAGCGTCACAACGATGAACCGGGAGCCGTCCCGTTCGGCACAGGAGACAAAGGTAGAGCCGGCAAGGGTGGTAAAGCCGGTCTTAATGCCGAGACACTCGCCCTTCATTGATTGCAGCAGTTGGTTATGGTTCTCGATCTGGAAGGGGCCAAGCTCAATATACCATGTCCCCACTACCTTAGCGAACAGCTCGTTCTGCATGGCCTCCCTTGCCAGAATCGCAAGATCACGGGCGGTAGAGTAGTTGTCCTCATCAATCAGGCCGTTGGAGTTGCTGTAGTGGGTATGCTCCATGCCCAGCTCCTGCGCCTTCTCGTTCATTCTTTCAACAAAGGCATCCTCGTCGCCGTCACAGATGGCCTCCGCCAGTGCCACGGCGGCATCGTTGCCGGAGCGCAGCATGGTACCGTAGAGCAGCTCTTCGTAAGTGACCTGCTGGTCTGCCAACAGATACAGGGACGTACCGTCCTTGTCGGAATCTGCGGCGTGTTTGGAGACGGTAAACACCTCGTCCAGCCTTTCATCGTCCAGAGAAAGCCCCTCGCAGGCCAGATAGCCGGTCATTATTTTCGTGACGCTGGCAATGGCACGCTCCTCGTCTGCGTTGTTTTCATAGATTACCTTTCCCGTGTAGGCATCCGTCACAATCACCGAGGTGGCGTTCACCGTGGGCGGCTCCTCTGCCGCCTGCGCCCCAAGGGGCAGCAGGCTCACCAGCAGCACCGTCGAGAGCAGCAGGCACATCCATCTTCTGTAGTTCACGTTTTCAGCTCCTTAGTTTTCCTCCGGCACCGGGGCGGCATTCTTTCTGCCGCCCACCATGCCGCTCACCTTGTCCACCAGATCGGGTACAAGGTCGATGACCTTCTCCACCGGACCGCAGGGACCGGGATCTGCATTGATAATGCGCACGTTATCCCCTTTGATAATCAGGAAGGAAACCGGCACAATGCTCACGCCTGCCCCGGTGCCTCCGCCAAAGCAGTTATCCTTATTGGCAGGCAGGTTCTTCGGGGCAAAGTCCGAGCCGCCGGAGGCAAAGCCCACGCTCACCTTCGAGATAGGAATCACTGTCACGCCGTCGGGAGTGGTGATCGGCGTGCCCACAACCGTGTTCACATCCACCATCTCCTTCAGCTTTTGCATTGTCAGACCTAATACCTCATTGATTTGGTGCTTCTGTTCCATGATTCATACCCTCCTGAGACGCTTTATTATCTTTTCGCTGCCGCAGAAATGCGGTCAGAAATCTCCAGACAACGAAAAATCCGATTGACAAGAGCTGCCCGATGCGGATGGAAAGGGCGAGCCGGAGCCAGATCAGGGATTGCTCTGCATCAAAGTCAATCCATGCCTGAATCTCCCGGTGCCGGATGCGGTAAAAGGTGTTTTCCAGCAGCGGCACGATTGCGCCGCCTCCGGCGTATAGGCTGCCGTAGGTAATGGCCGCTGATGCGGGGTCATTTTTCCCGCCGATGAGGTATTCCACCTCCATGGTGTCGATTTGCAGACGGTGCAGCGTTCTGCCTGCCGCCTCAACGCCAAGGGAAATCAGTTCTGTCAGCGGTATGGGGAGACCTCCCCGGTGCTTTTGCGCAGCGCTCGGCTCCTCTGCCTTTTGCTCCGGCTTCTCCTCTGGCTTCTCCTGTTTCGTTTCCCCGTCCTTCTTCTTCTCTTTACCGGAAGAGGTTTTTTTCGGCTTTTTCGGCTTTCGGGGCAGCAGCGTGATCCAGATTCTTCCCATGCGGATACGAAGCCGCAGTCCCTTCTCCGAATAGGTCACCTCAGTACCGAGACGAACCAGCGTGAGCAGAAACAAAAGCAGCACAATCACGGCGAAGACAATCCATCCCTTCACGACGGCGCCTCCTCCCCTTCCGGCGTATCCTGACGGCTCTGGGCAGACAAAAGCTCCGCCGCCAGACGCTCCGCCTCCTCCGACTGAGGCAGGGCAGGCAAATCGTCCAGAGAGGTCAGGCCGAAGCAGCGCAGAAACAGCTCCGTAGTCTGAAACAGCACCGGACGCCCAGGGGCATCCAGCCTGCCTCCCTCCTGAATCAGCCCCCGCTCCAGCAGGAGATTCACCGTATAAGAGGAATCCACGCCCCGCACCTGCTCCACATAGGCTCTTGTGGTGGGCTGATAGTAGGCAATCACGGACAGCACCTCCAGCGCAGGCTGGGAGAGCTGGGGCGGCTTTCTCCGCTCCAGCGCCTTGCGGATGGGCTCGGCGTATTCCGGCGCAGAGCAGAGCTGGTAGCTGTCATTCATCTTCAGCAGGCGGATGCCCCGGCGCTGGTAGCTGTACTCGTCCGCAAGATGCTTGCACCCTGCGGACACATCCTCCTCCGATGCGTCCAGCGCCAGACAGAGGCGCTGCATGGGAATGGGCTCCCCGGAGGCGAAGAGAACCGCCTCCAGTGCGGCATATAATCCCTTTTCTTCCAATTGTTCCATATGCCGTCCCCTTTTATGCTTCCTCGTCCGTCTCTCTCCGGGAGACAGAGCAGTCCTGTCCCGACCCTGTGAGCAGAATCCGGTTGTTCTTGCACAGCTCCAGCACCGCCAGAAACGTGGCCACCAGCTCGCTGCGGCTGCGGCTGCCCTGAAAGAGGGAGCGGAATGTGGAGATTCCGGCATTCAGCAGCCGGTGGAGGATTTCCTTTGCCTTCCGTCCTACGGGGTATGGCTCTCTCCCTACGATACCCACAAACGCCTGCTCCGGAGAGGGGGTGCGCTCGTTGCTGCGGCTGAGCACCGCCGTAATGGCCCGCAGCAGATCGGAAGGGCTGTGAACGTAGCGGTAGGTCTTGTCCGGGGTGATGGTCTCCTGCGGGCGGGACTGGTAGTCTCTGCCCTGAAGATACCGCTCCTGCATTCCGGGAACCACGGCCTTGATCTTCTTGAAGTTTTCGTGGCGCTGACGCTCCTGAAGGGAGGCAATCAGCTCCTCCATCTCGGACACCGCCTCTTCGTCGTGAATGCTCAGAAGCATTCTGGTCTTGATATACATAAGCTGGGCTGCCATTGTGACAAATTCGCTGGCAACCTCCAGATCAAGCTCCTTCCGGCGATCCATCCATGCCAGATACTGATCCAGAATGAGGGAGATCTGGATATCCTGAATCTCCATCTTGTTTTTGCTCAGCAGAGCCAGAATCAGATCCAGAGGTCCGTCGAAGTTCGTGCTGTCATTTTTTGATTTAACTACATTGTCCAGATGATAAATCGGTACTTCCATATTCATTCCATTTACAAATAGCCGTATTCCAAAAGCGCCGCCAGCACACCCACCGGCAGGCGGAACAGTGCGCAGATTCCCTTTGCCGCTGCGTTCACCAGAAAGCCCAAAGGAGTATCCAGCACACCAAAGAAAACCAGCGCAAAGAGCAGCAGCATGACATATCGCTCGTAATAGAGCAGCAGGCCATAGACCCGGTCAGGCAGGAAGGAGAACAAAACCTTCGACCCGTCCAGAGGCGGTATGGGAAAGAGATTGAACACGCCAAGGCCGATATTCAGCATGAGAAACACGGCGAAAAACACCATCGCCCAAAAGCCCGGCTCCGTCTCCCCTGCCCCGAGGTGGTAAAGAAGGGAGAGCACCAGTGCAGCCAGCAGGGAGAGGGCAAAATTGGAGGCTGGCCCGGCAAGCGCCGTCACCGCCATGCCCTGTTTGGGCTGTTTAAAATAGCGTGGGTCAACGGGGACGGGCTTCGCCCAGCCGAATCCGGCGGTTATCAGCAGCAGCAGACCCATAGGGTCAATGTGGTGCAGGGGGTTCAGGCTGAGCCGCCCCATCCGTTTTGCCGTTGGGTCGCCCAGACGATAGGCAGCCAGTCCGTGACAGGTCTCATGGATGGAAATGCTCACCAGCGAGGCGCTGACCCGAATCAGGAGAATAATAATGAGCTGAAGGTCGAACACGGAACCAACCCTGCCCAGAAAGGACATATCCACACCTCTCCCCAGTAAAATATGACTTGATTTGCCGTATGCAGGGGCAGATACCTGCCCCGCCCTGCCATAGTCTACTTCATTATAGCGAAAAGACAGGAAAATGACAAGTCATTTACTGAAAGAAAATGGAAAGCGTCTGAATGATCGCACTCAGACGCTTTCCCCCACTTATTTTTTGAAGCTGTCCTTCAGGGAGACGGAGCGGTTAAACACCAGCGCTCCCGGCTTGGAATCCCGGTTATCCACACAGAAATAACCAAGGCGCATAAACTGGAAGTCAGCAGGGGCGGCGGCATGGGCAAGGGACGCCTCCAGCTTGCAGCCCTTCAAAACCTCAAGGGAGTGGGGATTCAGGCACTCCAGAAAGTTCTTCCCGGCGGCATCGGGGGCAGCGTCGTCGAACAGATTGTCGTACAGGCGCACCTCGGCATCCACTGCAGTCTCAGCATCCACCCAGTGCAGGGCAGCGCCCTTGATCTTCCGCCCGTCGGCAGGGTCGCCGCCACGGGAGTCCGGGTCATACTCGGCGAGAATCTCTACAACGTTGCCCTCCTCGTCCCGCCTGCAGCCCACGCAGGAGATCACATAGGCTCCCTTCAGGCGGCACTCCATGCCCCCCGGCGTGAGACGCTTGTACTTCTTCACCGGCTCCTCCATAAAGTCCTCCGCCTCGATGAACAGATGCCGGGAGAAGCTCACCTCACGGCTGCCCATCTCCGGTGCCTTGGGGTGGTTTTCGATGGTAAAGGTCTCGCTGCGCCCCTCCGGGTAGTTCACGATGGTGAGGGGGATGGGGTGGAGCACTGCCATGACACGGCTGGCTGTGCGGTCAAGGTCAGAGCGCAGGCAGGATTCCAGAAACGCATATTCCACCGTAGAGTCCGCCTTGGCCACGCCGATCTGCTCGGAGAAGCTGCGGATGGAGGCGGGGGTATAGCCCCGGCGGCGCAGGCCGCAGATGGTGGGCATACGGGGGTCGTCCCAGCCGGAGACATATCCCTCCTCCACAAGCTGGCGCAGCTTGCGCTTGCTCATCACCGTGTGGTCAATGCCCAGACGGGCAAACTCGATCTGCCGGGGCTTATAGGGGCAGGAGATATTGTCCCTCACCCAGTCGTAGAGGGGACGGTGCGCCTCAAACTCCAGCGTGCAGAGAGAATGGGTAATGCCCTCAATGGCGTCCTCAATGGGGTGGGCAAAGTCATACATGGGATAGATGCACCATGCGTCCCCGGTGCGGTGGTGGCGCTGATGCTTGATGCGGTAGATGGCGGGGTCTCGCATATTGAAGTTGCCGCTGGCAAGGTCGATCTTCGCCCGCAGGGTCATCGCCCCGTCGGGGAACTCCCCCGCGCGCATACGGCGAAACAGGTCAAGGCTCTCCTCTATGGGGCGGTCACGGTAGGGGCTGGTGGCGGGGGTGTTGATGTCTCCCCGGTTTGCGGCCATCTCCTCAGCGGAAAGCTGGCACACATAGGCAAGCCCCTTCTGAATCAGCTCCTCGGCATAGCCGTACATCTGCTCGAAGTAGTCCGAGGCATAGTAGAAGCGATCCTCCCAGTCATACCCCAGCCACTTGATGTCCTCCTGAATGGCGTCTACAAACTCCACGTCCTCCTTGGTGGGGTTGGTATCGTCCATACGCAGGTTGCACATGCCGTGATACTTCTCAGCGGTGCCGAAGTCCACATAGATGGCCTTTGCGTGGCCGATGTGCAGGTAGCCGTTGGGCTCGGGCGGGAAACGGGTGTGTACCGTGCGGCCTGCAAACTGACCGCCCGGTGCAATATCTTCATCAATAAAGTTATGGATAAAATTCTGGCTCATAACGCCCTTTTCGGATTCTGCCAAAGGAAACACTCCTTCTCTTTCAAACGTAGGTATCATTATAGACGATAAAGCACGGTTTGAAAAGAGGAAATTGCGGAATTGACAGAAGAAAGCCGTCTATGTCATACTAAGGTCAGTCAGGAGGGGGCGTTGTGATGAAGAGCAGGCAGGTTCAGGACGGATATGATTATGAGCTTTTTGCCGCCGGGGAGCTGAAGCGCCGGGGCTTTCGCAGAATCCGGCAGACTGCCAAAAGCCGGGATTACGGCGTGGATCTGCTGGCGGAGTATCAGGGGCGCAGCTATGCCGTGCAGTGTAAATACTACACCCGCCCCGTGGACGGCTCGGCGGTTCAGGAGGCGGTGGCAGGCATGGCCTTCTATGACTGCGAGCGGGCACTGGTTATCACAAACAGCACCTTCACCGACGGGGCAAGGGCGCTGGCGCAGGCCAACGGCGTGGAGCTATTTGAGGGCATATCCCCCCGCCCCGGCTTCTGGCAGAGGCGCAGGCCATGGGAGCTGGTGCTGCTGGCGGTGCAGTGCGTGGTGTTCGGGCTGATTCTTCGGGAGATGTCCGCCCAGCAGACGCTGAGTCTCAGGGGTGTGGGCTATTTGCTGCTGTTCTGTTTCCCTGTGAGCTATCTGAGCGTGCGCCTGCTGGGCTTTTGCATCCGTCTGCTTCAAAAGCGGAACATCAACTGATGCTCTTTTTCAGCTGCTGGATAGCCCCTTTTTCCAGCCGGGACACCTGCGCCTGAGAGATACCCACCTCCTGAGAGACCTCCATCTGCGTCTTGCCCTGAAAGAAACGGAGCTGGATGATATGACGCTCCCGCTCGTTGAGGCGGGCAATGGCATCCTTCAGTGCCAGATGGGTCAGCCACCTTTCGTCCGTGTTTTTCTCGTCCTTCACCTGATCCATCACGCACACCGTGTCCCCGCTGTCGGAAAAGACCGGCTCGTACAGGCTCACCGGGTCGGAAATCGCCTCCAGCGCAATCACCACCTCGTCCCGGCGCAGCTCCATGATGCGGGCAATCTCGTCTATGGTGGGCTCCCGCTGGTGGTCTCTGGCAAACTGCTCCTTCGTCTGAAGAATGTGATAGGCGGTATCCCGCAGGGAGCGGCTGATGCGTACCGAGGAGGAATCCCGCAAAAAGCGGCGCACCTCTCCCAGAATGAGCGGTACGCCGTATGTGCTGAATTTGACTTCAAACTGGTCGCAGTCAAAGCGGTCAATCGCCTTCAGAAGGCCGATACAGCCCACCTGAAACAGATCATCCATGTTTTCTCCCCTGCCGGAAAAGCGCTGTATCACTGACAGCACCAGACGCAGGTTGCCCTCCACCATCTGTTCCCTCGCCTGCTGGTCTCCTGCCTTCACCCTGCGGAGCAGCTCGGTCATCTCACTACTCTTCAACACCTTCAGTCTTGCGGTGTTCACGCCGCAGATTTCAACCTTACCGTGCATAAGATAACCTCCCGTGATACTGCTAACAGTATCTCCACGGGAGGCTTTTTCTATTCATACTCCGGCTTGTCTACCCTTCCAGACGAACCATTTCCTTTCTCAGTCTGGCGATAATCCGCTTTTCCAGCCGGGAGATGTAGGATTGGGAAATGCCCAGCCTGTCCGCCACCTCCTTCTGGGTGCAGGCACGCCTTCCGCTGAGGCCGAACCGGCTGGAAATGATGGTTCTGTCCCGCTCGTTCAGCCGGGACAGGGCAATGGCCAGCATCTCCCGGTCCACATCGTCCTCCATGGGGCGGATAATCAGATCGCTCTCCGTCCCCAGAACATCGCTGAGCAAAAGCTCGTTGCCGTCCCAATCCGTATTCAGCGGCTCGTCAAAGGAGACCTCCCCCTTCTGGTTGGCGGTCTTGCGGAGATACATCAGAATCTCGTTTTCAATACACCGGGAGGCATAGGTTGCCAGCTTGATCTTTTTCTCCGGGTCAAAGGTATTCACCGCCTTCACCAGCCCTATGGTGCCGATGGAGATCAGATCCTCCAGATTCACCCCGGTATTGTCAAAGCGCCGGGCAAGGTAGACCACCAGCCGGAGATTGTGCTCGATCAGCGTGTTTCTGGCGCTGAGCTCTCCCGCTCTGGTGCGAAGGAGCAGCTCCCGCTCCGTCTCCCGATCCAGCGGAGGCGGAAGCACGTCGCTGCCGCCGATGTAGTGCAGACCCTGTGCGGGCAGCAGGCGGTAAAACAGCCTGTGAAGCGCCTGAAGCCATGTATTTTCCATGAGAATCCCTCCCGTTTTCAGTCCACGCCGATGACACCCTGATAGCTCCCGTCGGACAGACGCTCCGGACAAAGCGCCACCACCTGCCCCTCCACCCGCACCTTGCCAATCTCCGCCCAATCCGTATTCACGCCCAGCAGCAACCGTCTCCCGCCCCCTGCGCTGCGATACGGAATCAGACGGACTCTGCCTGTCCCCCACTGAGGCGCACAGCGTTCAAAGCAGGCAATGGGGTCGTCAGGGTTCAGTGCCTCCCCCCTCTCCGGCAAAAGGGGCGCAACTGCCTGTATCTCCGCAGCCAATACCGGCCTGCCCCGGCTGTCCGTGAGCAGGTTGCCGCTGTCACGAAGGGCGGTCAGGCGCACCTCTCTCCCATCCCAGTGCAGCGTGACAGGAACCAGCTCCCCTCCGTGGGCAGGGGCAAGCCTGCTCCACAATGTGGACGAGAGCCAGCAGCACAGTGCGCCGGAGAGCAGCAGCGCTCTGGCATCCTGCCCCGTCACCGGGATACCTCTGGGAAAGCCTGCGGCGGAATCCGAAAAGCAGGCCACCAGCACCAGCATTCCCGCAAGCGCCCCGGACAGTCCCAGAAAAGCCCCCCAGCGGCGAAGCAGTCCCCTGTTCCAGCCAAAGGCCACGCCTGACAGCAGCACTGACCACAGCAGGCGGACCGGCGGCGTGTTCAGTATGCCGAAGTCGGGCAGAAAGACCGCCACAGCATACACGCCTCCTGTCCCTGCCGCAAGGAGCAGGCGCAGCCTGTTCACCGGGGAGGCGGTGAGCCTTGCGGCGGAGAGCAGCAGCAGATAGTCCAGCGCTCCGTTCATACAAAAGACAATGTCTCCATAGATGACAGTCATGCTCTCCCTCCCCGGACAATCTGGCTTCAGTATAAACCCCTGCGGGGACAGAAAAGCGTCAGACCCGGTAGCGGCACGGGAAGAATCCGTGGACAAAAAAGGCTCTGTTGGGAGAAGCTTTCCCCCAAACAGAGCCGATTCCATCAAATCAGTTGAACTTATAGATTTTCCGTGCCAGACGGTACAGACCCACACTGAGCTTTCGCCCCTGATAGCCGGGCAGGTTGGAGACCATGGACAGGGAGCGGTATTTCAGCTTGCGGTAGAGATAGCTGTCCGTCTCCTTCAGATAATCCCACAATTCGTCCTTCTTCTTCAGGTTTTCCTCCGTGCCGGAGATGATGAGGAAGATAGAGGAAATGGTCATCATCATGGACAGATAGCGGCACATATACCGGTACAGCTTCCGGTTGGTCTTGCGAAGGCTCATCACGTCGCAGCAGCGCAGCATAATCTTCGTCACCCGAACCTGCTGGTCTACCCGTCTGACCATCACGCTCTCGTTGACGCTCTGATCCTCCCGGCCGATAAAGTAGCGGTAGAAATCCAAATCCATATAGTACATGGACTTGACAAAAGGCAGAGGCTGGTAGACAAAGATATTGTCCACATAGAATGTGTGCTTGGGCAGCTCCAGACCGCACTGGTGCAGAAGCTCCGTGCGGTAGAAAACGGAGTGCATCAGCAGATACTCCGAGGGCGACCAGTGCCCCACATCCTTCCACTGAAATACAGTGTTCTCCGGAAAGACGCCGGAATAGCGCACGGTGTGGCTGGTCTGATCCTGAACATGCTCGTAGACATAGTTGCAGATCAGAAGGTCAACAAGGTTCCCCTCCTCTGCCCAGCCTCTCAGCGTGTCCAGAACGGTTTTCAGCGCCGCCTCATCTACCCAGTCGTCAGAGTCCACCACCTTGTAGTACAGTCCGGAGGCGTTTCGAATGCCCTGATTCACGCCCTCGCCGTGGCCGCCGTTGGGCTGGTGGATGACCCGGACGATCTCCGGGTACTGCCGGGCATAGCGGTCCGCAATGGATGCGGTGTCGTCGGTAGAGCCGTCATCGACCAGAATAATCTCTACCTCCTGCCCTCCGGTGAGCAGTGTTTCGATGCAGTGGGACATATAGGCCGCCGAGTTATAGCACGGCACGGCAAAGGTCAGTAGCTTCACAGTGTTCGCTCCTTATCACAGATCAGGTGTACTGGCTAGTATAACACAGTTTTTCCACTCTGTTAAGGGCGAAAGTGACGAATTTTTCCTGAATCAGCCCAATGACAGCCCCGGATGCTGAACTATTTGACGGCAACGAGGCAAAGGGACGGGGAAATCAGACGGTTGCCCCGTGGGTGGTCAATTCTCCCCCTCGTTTCCCAGAAGCAGCGGCTGGAGCTGTCTCCCCTCAAGAGCGGCCTGCGCCGCCGCCGTCACCTGAGCCATGTCCGCAACCAGAGAGGCTGGCTTTCCCACCGGGTCATCCTGACGGAAGGGTACGCAGTAATAGCCCTTCCGGCTGAGCAGATCTCCCAGATTGCGCAAGGAGACAGATAAACCGTCGTTGGTGGAGGGGGCAATCAGCACCGGTCTGCCGTTTCTCAGGTGTGCCTTTGCCGCCATGGTGATGGCTGTATCCGTGATTCCCGCCGCCAGCTTTCCCATGGTGTTGCCGGTACAGGGGGCGATAATCAGCAGATCCAAAAGCCCCTTGGGGCCGATAGGCTCTGTTGCCGTGATGGTATCCCGGACGCTTTCGCCGCATACTGTCTCCAGCTCCCGGCGCAGGGCGTCTGCTGTCCCGAAGCGGGTATCCTGACCTCCGCTGGCAGAGAGAATCGGCATGACGCTGCGGCACCGGGGGGCGAGGTCAGAGAGTGCGTCCAGTGCTTTTCTGTGGGTGCAGTAGGAGCCGCACATGGCAAAGCCGATGCGGGCATCTTCCAATCTCATAGCTCCAACTCCTGCAAAATATGATAGACAGTGTCCCTTAATATGACCCCTGCGCTGGCAGGAGCCACCTTGCCCGGCAGCGAAAGCGCCCAGATCACCTTCACGCCCAGCTGTGCCGCCGCCTTCTGGTTCACCCCTCCGGGGCGGGAGGAGAGATCAATCACCAGACAGCCCTCCTTCAGATCAATCAGCTGAGGGTAGTCCAGCACACGGGCGGGGACGGTATTGATAATCAGATCATAGGGGCTGAGCCAGCCGGTGAGCTGTCCGGTATGCTCCGCCTGATAGCCGTAGGCCTCGATCCATGCCAGATCGCCGTAGCTTCTGGCGGACACGGTCACCTTTGCCCCAAGGCCGTGCAGTCTGTGGGCAAGAATCTTCCCCAATCGTCCGAAGCCGATCACCAGCACCCGCTGACCGTACAGCGTGGTGGGAAGTTCCTCCATGGCAATCTGGATGGCTCCCTCCGCCGTAGGTACCGCATTGGCAACCGCCAGCTCCTCCCGGTCAAAATAGTCCCGGATAATCAGTCCCTTTTGCTCTGCCAGCACCCGCATTTCCGCCGTCACCCGGCCGGCGCACACAATCTGTCCGCTGCTGAGTCCCTTCAAAAGCTCCTCCGCCGGCAGGCGAAGGTCGGACAGCGGGGCGTTCAGGATTCCGTTTCCCACCGTCACCGGAAGGGGCAGAATCACACAGTCCGCATGCTCCATGCCCCGCAGGGTGTCCGAGCCGGGAAGCAGGGCAGGGTCAGGTCTGTGCTCCATGGCAAAGGTCTCCACCTTGTGGCCATCTTCCTGTAAACACTGCGCCAGCTTCACCTGACGCAGATCGCCGCCTGCTACCCAGAAATTCAACGCTCTTCGCATTGGCATCCACCTTCCTTTCCCATTCTGGGATAGTCCAGCGTATGCCGCAGGCGCCGTCAGGTGTGACTCACCGTTCCCAGCAGCAGGCGGATTCCAGAAAAGCGGCAAAGGCGGCCAGTCCCTCCCTGTCCTCGGCAGTAAAGCGGTTCAGGCTGGGGCTGTCAATGTCCAGCACGGCGGATACTGCGCCGTCACTGTGCATGGGAATCACGATCTCCGAATTGGAGGCACTGTCACAGGCAATATGACCGGGAAAGGCATGGACATCCGGGACAAGCTGTATCTCGTCCTGCTGCGCCGCAGTGCCGCAGACCCCTCTGCCCAGAGGGATACGGATGCAGGCGGGCTTGCCCTGAAAAGGCCCCAGCACCAGCTCCTCCCCTTTTCGCAGATAGAAGCCTGCCCAGTTCAGCCCCTCCAGAGCGTCCATGAGCAGCGCCGAAGCGTTGGACAGGTTGGCAATCAGATCCCGCTCCCCCTCCACCAGAGCGGAGAGCTGAGCACAGAGCAGTTCATAAGATTCGATCATAGCATTCACCTCTTTTTCATCTTACCACGGCATGGTGAGAGACACAACTATTTAGATTTTTCTCTAAATTCCTGTTGACAGGACGGGGTATTTCGTGTAGTATCTAATTAGAAGAAATTCTAATTAGCGTCACCGGAAAGGAGTGAGGAGCATGGGTTTTGGGGAGACCTTCAAGGCGCTGTCTGACCCGGTGCGCCGGGAAATACTCACCCGGCTGAAGCAGGGGCGCATGAGTGCCGGGGAGATCGCCGCCTGCTTTGACATGACCGCCCCGACGATTTCCTACCACCTGAAGACACTGAAAAACGCAGACCTCATCTATGAGAGCCGGGAAAAAAACTTCATCTACTACCAGCTCAATACCTCCGTGCTGGAGGATGCCATGCTGTGGCTGGCGGATTTGAAAGGAGATGTGTGACATGAAACGCAGACTGCCTCTGATTCTATTCACTTCCATGCTGATTCTGCTGCCCTCCGTTGTGTCCGGGCTTTACTTCTGGGACGCACTGCCCGACCCGATGGCCACCCATTTCGGCTTTGACAATGCCCCCAACGGCTACAGCAGCAAGGCCTTCACCGTCTTTGGCATTCCGGCGCTGATGACGGCGCTGCATCTGCTTTGTATCTGGGGCACCTCAAAGGACAGAGGAAATCAGGGGAAAAACAGCAAAATCCAGAGCCTTCTGCTGTGGCTCATCCCCATCATCTCTCTGTTTACCACATGGATCATTTACAGCGCAAATCTGAATCCGGATTTGGACGTGACAACGCCCATGATGCTGTTGTTTGCCATTGTGTTCCTGCTTGCGGGGAACTGGATGCCCAAGGTGCGCAAGAATTACATCATCGGCATACGTCTGCCATGGACGCTGTCAGCCAGCGGTGAGGAATGGGACAAGACCCACCGCTTTGCCGGGCGGGTGTGGGTGGCCTGCAGCCTGATTCTGCTGGTAGATGCCTTTGCGGGCATTGCCCGGAATTGGGTGCTGCTGGGGTCTTTGATTGTGATAGCGGCTGTACCTATTGTATACTCCTATTTCGTGTGCCGAAAGGACACCGGAAACTGAAAGAACCTGCAGGCGGGAGGGCTTCTCCTGCCTGCAGGTTTTTGCTGCAGAGGGTTCAGATGTTTGGTTTTCTGCGCAGAAAGCCGCTTTTGTCCACGGCTGCAATCATCTCTCTCAGCTCCTCCGGGGGCAGCACCAGCGCAAAGCGCACATAGCCCTCCCCCAGCGAGCCAAAGGCGGCGCCGGGCGTACACAAAAGCCCCGTCTCCTCCAGCAGGTCAAAGCAGAACCGGGAGGAGTCGGTAAACCCGGACGGCAATGGCGCCCATGCAAACATACTGCCCTCACTGTCGGGACAGCTCCAGCCGATGGAGCGAAGGCCGCCGCACAGGGCATCCCTGCGCCTCTGGTACTCCTGTCTCCTCCATGCCACGCCCTCCTGACTGCCGTTCAGGGCGGCTGCGGCAGCGATTTGCACCGGGCGGAAAATGCCGTAGTCGATCTGGCTGCGCAGGGTCTTAAACTTCTGAACAATTTCCCGGTTCCCCAGCACAAAGGAGATTCTGGCACCGGTGAGACAGTAGCTTTTGGAAAGGGAGTTAAACTCCACCCCCACCTCCATCGCCCCCGGCACGGACAGGAAGGACATGCCCTCCCTGCCATCGAAGACGATCTCCGAGTAGGCGTTGTCGTGGAGGATGATGATATTGTTCCGCCTTGCAAAGGCAACCAGCTTTTCATAGAAGCTGCGGGGCGCCGTTTTGCACACCGGATTCAGGGGATAGGAGACCACCATCACCTTTGCCTGCCGGGCAGTCTCCGGGGGAATGGCATCCAGATCAGGCAGATAGCCGTTCTCCTCCGTCAGGTCATAGGTCACCAGCCTTGCCCCGCACAGCTCCGGCCCCACAGAGAAGATGGGGTATCCGGGATTTGGCACCAGCACGATGTCTCCGGGGTCGCACAACGCCCATGCAATATGGGCAATGCCCTCCTGAGAGCCGTAGATGCTGGTCAGCTCCTCCCCGGTCAACCTCACGCCGTAGCGGCGCTCATACCAGAGCTGAACCGCCTGCACCAGCTCAGGGAGGTCGGTGACAGCATAGGTATAGTTAAAGGGGTCTTGACATGCCTGCGTCATGGCCTGCATGACATGGTCATCCGGGGGAAAGTCAGGCGTGCCGATGCTCAGGTTCCAGACCTTCCTGCCTGCGGCCTCCATCTCCAGCTTCCGGTCGTTCAACACGTTAAAGATTCCCGGCTGAAACGCCTCCATCCGGGCGGCAAAGTGAAGCTCCATCTCAATCTCCTATCTGTCAGGGCATCTCCCGCTCTCCGTTGAGCAGTGAGATCAAATCCTCCTCGCTGAGTACGGGAATGCCCAGCTCGTTTGCCTTGGTCAGCTTGCTGCCTGCGGCCTCCCCGGCCACCACAAACCCCGTCTTTTTGGACACGGAGCCAGAGACCTTTGCCCCCTGCTCCTCCAGCAGCTTTTTCACCTCCGAGCGGGGTCGGCTCAGGGTTCCGGTGAGCACCACGGTTTTGCCAGCAAGCAGCGTGCCCGCAGGCGTTTCGGTGCTGTCAAAGGATACGCCTGCATTGCGCAGCTCCTCCACCAGATGCCGGGACTGAGGCGCTGCAAACCAGTCCTTCAGGCTCTTGGCAGTGATGCCGCCGATGTCCTCCACAGCGGTCAGCTCCTCCTCGCTTGCCTCCATGAGGGCATCCAGTGTGGGGAAGGTGCGGCTGAGACTGCGGGCGGCGCTGACGCCTACCTGACGGATGCCGAAAGCGGTGAGCAGGCGGGTGAGTCCTCTGCTCTTGCTCTGCTCCACGGCGGAGCGCAGGTTTCCGGCGGATTTTTCCCCCAGTCCCTCCAATGCGGCAGCCTGCTCCCAGTCCATTGTGTATAAATCCGCAGGCCTGTTCACCAGTTTTTTCTCCACAAGCTGTTCGATAATGGAAGGCCCCAGCCCCTCAATGTCCATGGCCTCCCGGCTGGCAAAATGGGTGATGGTGCGCACAAGCTGGGCAGGGCACTCCGCTCCGGTACACCGCAGCGCCGAGCCGTCCTCATCCCGAACCACCGCCGCCCCGCACACCGGGCAGTGATTTGGCAGCAGATAGGGCTCGCTGCCGCTCTGACGCCGGGAGAGGTTCACGCTGACCACCTGCGGAATGATCTCCCCCGCCTTTTGAACCACCACGGTGTCTCCGATGCGGATGTCCTTTTCCGTGATAAAGTCCTGATTGTGCAGGGTGGCATTGGTGACAGTGGTTCCCGCAAGGCGCACCGGGCGGATGACCGCCTTGGGGGTGAGAACACCTGTTCTGCCCACCTGAACCACAATATCCTCTATCACGCTTTCCTTCTGCTCCGGGGGGTACTTCCACGCCACTGCCCAGCGGGGGAATTTGGCAGTTGCGCCCAGCAGCTCCCGGTCAGGAAGGCTGTCCAGCTTGACCACAGCGCCGTCAATATCAAAGGGGTAGCGCTCTCTGGACTCCCCCAGTGCGGCAATTGCCTGAGAAACGTCATTCAAATCGTCATAGACCGGATGGTCGATGACGGGAAAGCCCAGATCGGACAGGTAGTCCAGAGCGGCGCTGTCGGTATCGAAGGCCGGGCCGTCTGAGAGCTGGATATTAAAGATCACGCAGTCCAGCCTCCGGCTGGCTGCCACCTTCGGGTCAAGCTGGCGCAGGGAGCCTGCGGCGGCATTGCGGGGGTTGGCCATCAGCGGCCTGCCCTCCTCCTCGCGCCGGCGGTTCAGCTTTTCAAAGACGGTTCTGGCCATATAGCACTCCCCCCGGACGATGAGACGGCGGGGGGCGTTGTTCAGCTTCAGGGGGATAGAGCGCACGGTTTTCAGGTTTTCCGTCACGTCCTCTCCCACCTCGCCGTTGCCTCTGGTAGCGCCCCGGACAAACACGCCGTCCTCGTATTCCAGCGCAACGGAGAGCCCGTCCACCTTCGGTTCAAAGACCCATCGGGGCTTGGAAACGCTCTGGCACACTCTCTGGGCAAAGGCCGTCAGCTCCTGGGGCGCAAACACATCCTGAAGGGACTGCAGGGGAACCTCATGTCTCACCTGCTGAAAGGTCTCCAGCGGCTGCCCCCCCACACGCTGGGTGGGGGAATCCGGCGTTACCAGCTCCGGAAACTGCTCTTCCAGCTCCTCCAGCTCCCGCAGGGTCTTATCGTACTCGAAATCCGGGACAGTGGGTGCGTCCAGATCGTAATACTGATGGCTCCACAGATTCAGTTTTTCCCGCAGGGCGTTGATTTGCGCTTGTGCTTCCATGGTGTCACCCTTTCAATGTGGGGCGCATAACCTGAATACAGGGAGGTTGCGCCATGATGTGGAAACGTAAACAGATCCCACGGATGCCGGGTCACCGGCTTTCCGTCAAAAAACAGCTTTTATGCAGCTCTCTGGCAGGTCTGCTGCTCTCCTGCGCCTTGGTGAGCTGGATCAACTGCCAGCTGGATCCCATGGTGCTGGCGGTGTCCAAGGCACGCTTTTCCAACAAAATGGAGCTGATCCTCTGCAAAACGCTGGAGCAGGAGCAGCCATTGTCCTATGACCAGCTCACCGAGCTGCACTATGACCCAAACGGCAGGCTCTCCGCCGTGACAACGGCCTGCGATCAGGGAAACCGCCTGAGAAGCGTCCTCATCACGGAAATGCTTCGCCAGCTGACAGAAGCGGAGGATGAGACGATCTGCGTGCCCGTGGGCAGCCTGTCCGGGCTGACCTTTCTCTCCGGTCTGGGCTGGGAGATTCCGGTGCGGCTGCTGGGCGTATCCAATGTGGATTCCGGGTTTGAGAGCCGGCTGACCTCCATCGGCATCAACCAGAGCCTGCACACCATTGAGCTGACCGTTCGGGCAGAGCTGATTCTGCTGCTGCCCGGCGGCCCCTGCTCCACCAGCGTCTCCACCGGTATCCCCCTGTCTGAGGCGGTGCTGATGGGCGAGGTGCCGGAGAGCTATACCTATTTCAGCCAGTTTGACAGCGTGGAGGAGGCCTCAGACGCCTACAACGACTGGGCAGCCCAGCCGGTAGACTGATTATTCCCGCAGCAGCTCCTCTGCAGCCAGCAGAATGCCTGTCTTTCCGGACTCATAGGTCAGCCCGCCCTGCAGATAGACGGTATACGGCTCCCGCATGGGGGCATCGGCGGACAGCTCAATAGAGGCGCCCTGAATGAACGCCCCGGCTGCCATAATGACAGGCACATCATAGCCCGGCATATCCCACGCCACAGGGGTCACATAGCTGTCCACGGGAGAGCCGGACTGGATGCCCCTGCAGAAGCGCTCCACGCCCTGAGGGGTGTGCAGGGAGATCATCTGGATGATGTCATGGCGCTGCTGGTCGGAGCGGGGCTGGGCATCGTAGCCCAGCTTCTCCATCAGCCTTGCGGCAAACACGGCGGTCTTCACCGCCTGCGCCACCGTATGGGGGGCGAGAAACAGTCCCTGATAGAGCAGGCGGTTGTTTCCCAGCGTACTGCCGCACTCTCTTCCAATGCCCGGCACCGTGAGGCGGAAGGCGGCACGCTCTACCAGCTCATGTCTGCCTGCGATATAGCCCCCGGTGGGAGCAAGGCCGCCGCCGGGGTTTTTAATCAGGGAGCCGACAATGAGATCCGCCCCCACCTGAGAGGGCTCCGTCTCCTCTACAAACTCACCGTAGCAGTTATCCACCACGCAGACTGCGCCGGGATTGACGGATTTCACAATGCCGATCAGCTCACCGATCTCCGCCACGGAGAGGGAGGCTCTTGTGGAGTAGCCTCTGGAACGCTGGATCAGCACCGCCTTTACCCCTGCATCAGCGGCCATCTCCGCCAGTTTTTCCCGGTCAGGGGTATCCTCCGGGGAGATGGGCACCTCCCGGTATGCGATTCCGTAGCGCTTCAGGCTTAAGGGGTAGTCCCCGGTAATGCCGATGACCCCCTGCATGGTGTCATAGGGAGCGCCCACGGCGCTGAGGAGCACATCCCCCGGCTCCAGAACGCCGTAGAGGCAGGCGGCAATGGCGTGGGTGCCGTTGACAAACTGGATGCGCACAAGGGCATCCTCCGTCTGAAAGATGTCCGCATAGATTTTGTCCAGTGTGTCCCTGCCTAAATCGTCATAGCCGTAGCCCGTGGTGCCCGCAAAGCAGGACTCCGCAACCCGTGCGGACTGAAAGGCGGCAAGCACCTTCCGGCTGTTGGCCTCGGCAATCCGGTCGATTTCGGCAAACTGCCCCTGTATCTCCTGCTGCGCCTGCTCGGCAAGGGCAAGGACACGGGAGGAGAGATGTAATTCACTCATAGCACCGGCTGCTCCTTCTCGCAGAAGGCGGCCACCAGATTCACGCACGCCTCCACGTCATCCAAGTCCACCATCTCCACAGAGGCATGGGTATAGCGGCAGGGAATGGAGATTCCCCCTGTAATCACGCCGCCTCTTGTGGTGCGCATGGGACCGGCATCTGTGCCGCCGCAGGTGATAATGTCGCTCTGCACGGGGATATTCCGCTCCTGCGCCGCCTCCCGCAGGGCAGTGACAATCTTATTGGAGCAGATCACGGAACGATCCATAATCTTAATGGCTGCGCCCTTGCCCACGCAGGCAGTGCCCTCGTGGAGGCTGCCCCGCACGTTGTCCACTGCAGTGACATCCACCACAATGCCGTAATCCGGGTCAACAGAGAAGGCGGCAGGCTTTGCGCCTCTGGTGCCTACCTCCTCCTGTGTGGTAAAGACAAAATAGAGGTCGTTGGCGGGGTTCTTAATCTGGCACAGCGCCTGCAGCAGAACCAGACAGCCCGCCCGGTCGTCCAGATAGCAGCCGGAGACGGAGTTGCCCGCCATCTGGCGCAGGTGGTTGGTATACACGGCAGTGTCGCCGGGGCGGATGAGCTCCTTTGCCTGCTTCCCCGTGCGCACGCCCAGATCCAGATAGAGGTCTTTCACCTTGATGTCCGGCAGCTTGTCCTCTCTGGCGACGCAGATGGCATTGGTGCCGTTCTGGAACCGGAAGGTCTGCTGTACCAGATCAATGGCCGTCAGTCCCCCCACCGTGGCGAAGGAGACAAAGCCGTCGTCGTCGATATGGGTTGCCACAAGGCCGGTGGTGTCCATGTGGGCGGTAAACATAATCTTTGCGCCGCTGCCCTTGATGTGGACGATGAGATTGCCCATCACGTCCTGACATACCTCGTCGGCATAGGGCTCCGCCTTGGAGCGGATCAGGGTGCGGATTTCGTTCTCATTCCCCGAAACCCCGTGGGCACGGGTGAGCTTTTGCAGATTCGTAAATGCGTTTGTCATTTCGTCACCTCCCCGGCAATTGCGTCAATAAAGAGACGGGCAAGCCGGCACATATTCTCATAGTCGGAAATCGCAGCTACGCTGGACGGGGCATGGAGATACCGCACAGGTGCGGCAAGTCCCGCCACACGCACGCCGGAGCGGCTGCGCTGGATGGTACGGGCATCGGTTCCCCCGGAGACATAGGTTTTCGTCTGCCACGGAATGCCGTTCTCCTCCGCCAGCTCCCGCAGAAGGTCAAACAGCGCCCGGCTGTAGATGGATCCCCGGTCCATAAAGGGAATCACCGGTCCCTGCCCTACCCGGCAGACCCAGTTGCCGTTCTCCGTCTCCGGCACATCAGCGGCAGTGGTGCCCTCCACCACAAGGGCATACTGGGGATGTACGGAGAAGGCAGCGCCAAAGGCGCCTCTCGTGCCCACCTCCTCCTGCACAGTGAAGGCAAAGGTCACATCAATGGGCAAGTCCTGACGCAGCAGATCCAGCAGCACGGCACAGCCCACCCGGTCGTCAATCGCCTTTGCCTTCAACAGTCCGTTTCCGAACTGCTGCACATCATCGGAGAAGACGCCAATCTCCCCCAGTGAGACAAGCTGCTCCGCCTCTTCCTTTGAGGCGGCACCGATATCCAGATAGAGGTCTTTCGTCTTGGGGATTTTTTTCCGCTCCTCGCTGGTGGTGAGGTGGATGGGCTTCATGCCCACCACGGCAGGAAGCCTGCCCTCTCCCAGAAAAACCCGCTTTCCGATGACCACCTGACGGTTCACCCCGCCCACAAACTGGAAGCCCAGTGTGCCGTCATCGTGGATGCGGTCAACCATCAGCCCCACCTCATCCATGTGGGCGGCCAGCATCAGGGCATCCGGGGCAGAGTGAGCGCCTTTTTTAAAGACGATCAGGCTGCCCAGAGCGTCCACACGCATCCAGTCGGCATAGGGCTTCGCCTGTTCCATAATGTAGGAGCGCACATCGTCCTCATGGCTGGAAACGCCGGAGAGGCGGCAGAGTGTTTTCAGTTCCTCCAGCATAGCGCTTCCTCCTTTCCCACACGGCGGATGAATGCCGCCAAAAGTGCGGCGCACTGCTCTGCGTCCTGCTGGGAGATGACCTCCAGGGGCGTGTGCATATACCGCAGAGGCAGGGATACCAGCGCCACGGGAATCCCCTCCCGGACAACCTGCATCCCCCAGCCATTGGTTCCCGTCTCCCCTGCCATGACCTCGGCACGGAAGGGAATCTCCTCCTCCCGGCAGCAGCGCTTCAGCAGCTCCACCATCCAGCGGGCGCAGTTCGGGCCGATGCCGACGGCGGGTCCGCCGCCCAGAGAGAAGCCCACATCCTTCTCCCCGTCATGGGTCTCGGCAAAGGTCACGTCCACGGCAATGGCACAGTCCGGGTTCTGGGCAAAGGTGGCAGCCAGTGCGCCGTCCCCGCTGGTCTCCTCAAAGCAGGAGCCCAGAACCGCCACGTCCACATCCAGCTCCTCGCCCTCAAGCAGCTCCAGCGTGCGCAGGAGAATGGCAAAGCAGGAACGGTCATCCAGACTCTTTCCGGCGATGCAGCCGTTTTGCAGCCGGAACACGTCCTCCCGGTAGACGATGGGCGTACCTACGGGGGCAAGGCGCTGCGCCTGCTCCTGCGTCAGTCCCACGTCGATATAGAGGGAGTCGATGGGCAAAGCCTTGTCCGCCTCCCCCTCCTTCATAATATGAGGGGGCTTTACCGCAACCACGCCCAGCAAGGGAGGCTCAGACAGCACCGTCAGCTCCCGGTCGCAGAGAATACGAGGGTCTATGCCCCCCAGCGTGCGAAAGCGGAGAAAGCCGTCCTGATGTCCGGTGACGATCAGTCCCACCTCGTCCAGATGGGCGTCCAGCAAAATCTTTTTTGCGCCGGGCTTGCCGCAGCGTCTCACGCCGATGACGCTGCCCAGCCGGTCTGTCTTGATCTCGTCCACCAGCGGCGCAAGCAGTGCCTGCGCCGTCTCCACAGCCCGCCCCTCAAAGCCGGAGGGGCCGGGCGCAAGGCAGAGCTGTTTTAACGTCTCAAAATAATCCATGTCGAATCCTCTCAGTTCAGTTGATTGACCAGCGCTTTGAAGGTATCCCCCCGCTGCATGAAATTCTTAAACTGGTCAAAGGAGGCAGATGCCGGGGAGAGAATCACCACGTCCCCCGGCGCTGCAATCTCCTGTGCCTTATACAGCGCTCCGGCGAAGTCCAGACCGTCATAGATAGGCAACAGGGCGGGGTCATAGCCCTTTGTATCCACCACCGCCTGTCTGATCTTCGGCCCGGTCGCCCCGGTGAGCACCAGCGCCTTCACATGCTCCAGAATCTCCTTGCCCAGAGGGGTGTAGTCCAGATGCTTGTCATAGCCCCCGGCAATCAGAATCACCTTTTGGGAGAAGGAGCGCAGTCCCGCAATGGTACGGGTGGGACTGGAGGCGATGGAGTCATTATAGTAGCGCACGCCCTTCCACTCCCGTACCAGCTCAATGCGGTGCTCCACGCCGGTAAAGGAGGCGGCAAAGCGGCGTATCGTCTCGTCCGTCACCATGCCCTCCACGGCGGCGATGGCGGCCATGTAGTTCTCCCAGTTGTGGACACCGGGCAGGATGATTTCACTTGTGGGCAGAATGCTGCGCCCGCCTTTGATGACGATCTCATCTCCCTGCAGGCATACGCCAGAGCCTGCGTCGCTCACTCTGGCAAACCAGACTAGCTCTCCCCGCACCTTGGGGGCAAGGGCACGGGTCAGGTCGTTGTCGTGGTTTAAGACCGTTTTGCCCCCCTCGTTCTGCCAGAGATAGATATTCTCCTTTGCAGCCACATACTCTGCCATATCGGTATGCCAGTTCAGGTGGTTCGGGGAGAGATTGGTAATCACCGCAATATCGGCAGAGCGGCGCATGGTCATAAGCTGGAAGGAGGACAGCTCCAGCACCGCCACATCCTCCGGCTTGATGTTCTCCGTCTCGGCCAGCAGGGGATGGCCGATGTTTCCCCCCACATGAACCCGGTACCCCTGAGCACGGAGAAGTCCGGCTATGATGGTCGTAGTAGTGGTTTTGCCGTCCGAGCCGGTGACGGCAATGGTTTTACAGGGGCATACCTCAAAGAAAACCTCCATCTCCGAGGTAATCCGGCTTCCCCTTGCCCTCGCCGCCTGAAAGGGGGGAATATCAGGACGGATGCCGGGAGAGCGGAAGATCACATCCTGCTCCAGATGCTCCAGATAGTCCCCGCCCATGTGCAGTCTCACGCCCAGAGAATCCAGCTCCTCCAACAGTGCCGGGTCGTCATAGCGTTCTCTCTCGCACCTGTCGCAGGCCGTCACCGCTACGCCGTGGGCAGCCAGCAGGCGGATCAGGGGGATATTGGATACGCCGATGCCCACTACTGCAACCGTTTTATCTCTCAAAGAATCGAGCCATTGCTGATAATTCATCACACAACCTCCCATTTTACATACGTCTTCATTATACCCGCTCCGATGGACAATTGCAACCCGGCCGCCGTGTGGAGTTGGGTGAATATTTCCGGCAAAAAGCGCCGGGACTCCGTTCCTGCAAACAGAGCCCCGGTGGGAGTGTGTTGTTACTGGCGCAATGAATGACATTTCCCCAGTAATAACAGATTATAATGCCGTTTTGCTCGCCCCTTACGGGGCAACCGCAAAACATGGCGCTAATTCATCCGCCAAATTTACGGTTTTCAAATGGGATAAGATGATTTACTTGCCGGATTAATAATATGTGGATGCTCTGGAGCCGGTCAGCTTCCAGACCCCCTTTTCCTTTCGCAGGGTAAAATCCCCCCGCAGCCGCCAGCGGTGCCATCCACCGCCGTAGACGGATGCAGTCACGCGGCTCTTCCCTGTCATGCGGGCAGTGTCACCGCAGAGCGTCACCTCTATGCTGTCATGCTCCGCCGAGCGATAGTTGAAGGTTCCGTCCAGCAGTCCCCGGAGAAACACCTCTCCGGACTGCTCTACCCCGGTCATATGGCGCAGCGTGTAATCCTCCCCCATGAGGCTTCGCAGGCCGTCGGCGTTCTTCTCTATCATATACTGCCAGTAATCCCGGTACAGCTTTCGAATCTGTGCCTCGTCCTCCATGCCCTTTACTCCTTCTGCTCCTCCGGGTTCTGGTACCGGATGACCTTTGCCGGAACGCCCCCCACAACGGCATAATCCGGGACATCCTTTGTGACCACCGCTCCGGCAGCCACAACGGCATATTCCCCAATGGTCACGCCGGGGCAGATGGTGACGTTCATGCCCAGCCACGCATTCTTCTTTACCAGCACCTTTCCGTAGGTGTATTTGGTATGGCGCTGGTTCATGTCGTGGTTGATAGTGGCAATCCGAAGGCCGGGGGCGGACATCACACCGTCCTCAAACTCAATCCCGCCGGAGGCGGAGAGGATGGCAGAGTGGTTGAGGAACACGCCCTTACCAAAGCGAACCCTGTTTCCGAAGTCGCAGATAAAGGGGGTGAGAATCCGCACATCGTCCAGCTTCCGCCCGAACAGCTCCTCCAGATAGGTCACATAGGAGGGGTCGTCCGGCAGGAGTGCATTCGCCTTGGCGCACAGGGTTCTGGCACGCATCATCTCCTCCACAGCCTCTTTGAAGTACGGCTCCCGGTTGTCCGTGGGGCCGCCCTTGTCCATCAGCTTGTAGACATAACCCTTTTCGTAGTCCATGTGCCGCCTCCTCACATCAGGCCGTTTGCGCCCAGCCAGCGCCGGACGCTGTTTTCGGAGTCGGAGGCAAGGCTCCCGGTGACGGAGAGTCCCCGTCTCACCTCTGCGCCGGGGGCGTACTTTTTGATGTCCCCCTCGCTGGAGCCCATGCCGCTGCCCTCATTGGTGCAAAGGGGCAGAATGGTCTTACCGGTGAAGTCAAAGTGCTCCAAAAAGCTCACCACCGCCATGGGCATGGTGCCCCAGTAGTTGGGATAGGCCAGCACAATGGTGTCGTATGCGTCGATGCTCTCCGGCAGGCTGACCAGCTCCGGGCGGGCATTCTCCCGCAGATCCTTCTTGGCCTGCTCAATGCAGGTCATATAGACGGGCGAATAGGGATTCACCATCTCAATTTTGAAGCTGTCTGCACCAATCAGGCGCTCCATAATGCCGCAGACCACCTCCGTATTGCCCACCTTTACATAGCGCATTGCGCCGCCGAAATAGTTCTCGTCCGCTCTTGAAAAAAATGCAATCAGTGTCTTTGCCATTGCTGTTCCCTCCTGTTGTTTTATGTCTGTATTATATTCCGGCACTATTGCAAAGTCCAATCGAAAGGTGTTATAATTGATTAAATTTTTAAATAACGGAGGCAGCCATGACCACAAAGCAAATGGACTACTGCATAGAGCTTGCCCACACGCTGAACTTCAGCAGGGCGGCGGAAAACCTGTTTGTCAGCCAGCCCACCTTTTCCTATCAGATTCGCCTCTTAGAAGAGGAGATCGGCTTCTCCCTGTTTGAGCGCAGCGGGAAGGGGGCGGCGCTGACCCCGGCGGGGACGCAGTTTGTGGCCTTTCTCGCCAACATGCGGGAGGAGTTGAAAAAGGCCATTGAACAGGGGCAGAACTTCAGCGCAAAATACAGGGACAGCATTTCCATCAGCCTGATGGTGCGTCAGGCGGTGTACTTTTTGCCGGAGGCCATGGGCAGCTTTGCCCGGCAGGAGCCGCTGGTGCAGATCAATCCTTTGTTCCAATACGAAAACGGCATGGAGTCCTTTCTGCGAAACGAGGCGGACATCCTGTTTGCCTTAAAGGAGCAGACCAGACAGGTGCAGGGAATCACCGTTCACGACCTGTTTGAGAGCCATATCTATCTGATCGCCCGGCGGGACGACCCCCTTGCGGCGCAGAATCTGGCCACCGCCCGTGACCTCTACGGGCGCACGCTGATGATCGGCGGCGGCTCCCCGCCTGCGTTGAAGGCCGTGCAGAAACGTCTGCTCTCCTCCGGTCAGATCGCCTCCTTCAACAGCCCCAACCACGATACCACCCTCACCAACGTGGCAGCAGGGCTTGGCATCTGTCTCGCTCCCGGCTTTCTCAACGACCACAGCGGCCAGTTCGCATGGATACCCTTTGACTGCAAGGAGCATTTCTCCTGCGTTTTATGCGCCCACCGGGAGGACAAAAGACCCAGTGTCGCCCTGTTTCTGGAGATTCTGAA
>CAJOOV010000052.1 GCA_905236265.1 uncultured Oscillospiraceae bacterium
AACAAGTACCCGGAAATTGAAGAAACCGTATTGAAAACCGGCGAGCCTGTTTTTCTGACCAAAAACGGCTACGGCTCTATGGTGGTGATGAGTCTGGAGCAGTATTCCCGGCTCACCGACCAGGTGGAGTGGAAGCTGGACGAGGCGGACCGTGCCGCTGCGGCCAGCGAGGTGCGTCTCTCCGGCGAGGAGGTCTTTGGCGCAGCAAGGAGGCGTATCCGTGGGAAAGAAGGGGTATAAGCTTCGGTTCCTCCCTCTGTTTCAGGAAGACTTGAACGAGATTGTGGACTATATCGCCTTCCGTCTGGAAAATCCCGGAGCAGCGGAACGGCTGGTAGATGCGGTAGAGGCGGCAATTCAGGAGCGTCTGCCCCATGCTGAATCCTTTGAGCCATATTTCAGCGCAAGAGAGCGCAGTTTCCCCTACTACCGGATTCCAGTAAAGAACTTCACCGTGTTCTATGTGGTGATGGATGACGTGATGGAGGTTCGGAGAATCCTCTATTCCCGCAGCAACTGGCAGGAGCATCTATGACAAACCGCCGTCCCTTCGCACAGGGACGGCGGTAATATGCTTCAAACCGGGCGCAGGACTGCGCCTGCGCCCGGTCTTCTGCTTCTGTTCCGGCAAGGCCGGAGAGGGGCAGGATTACTTCAGGCCGTTCTCGTAGGCCTGGATCATCTTCTTGACCATCTGCCCGCCCACGGAGCCTGCCTCACGGGAGGTCAGATCGCCGTTGTAGCCCTGCTTCAGGTTGACGCCAACCTCCCTTGCTGTCTCCGCTCCATATTAAAAGACTGGGGCTCATACTGTTTCCGGCGCGGGCAGGCACGCCGGGGCGTTCCCGGCGGGGAAGTCCCTCACCGGCGCCTGTCCCAGCTCCCCCACGAACCGGTAAAAAATGCGGACGCTCTGGCGGAAGGGCTGGTTCCGGTGGGACACCTTCTGCGTCCCCTCCGGGAGGATTTTGGGGCCGACCTCAATCCGCTCCACAAAGGCGGTGAGAATCTCCCGGCTCAGCGTGTCAATGCAGGTGTATTCCCGCACCAGCCGGAAAAACCGGTCATAGCGCTCCTGCGTCCGCTGCGCCTCCGGGGGCGGCTCCAGCTTCGCAATCTGCTCGTCCAACTGCCGGGACTCTGCCTCCAGCTCGCCCACCATGCGGCGCAGGCGCTCATCAGACAGATCGCCGCTGGCATTGTCCAGATAGAGCTTGCCAATCATCCGGTCAATGACGGCCTGCCTGCCCCGTGCCTGCTCCAGACGGCGCTTTCGTGCGGTGACTGCCTCACCGGAAGCCTCCTGCGCCATCAGCGCATCCACGATTCCCCCCACCTGTTCGTCCGACAGGGCGATCAGCTCGTTCAGCTCCCGGCGCACCAGCTCCACCAGATCCCCATACCGGATGCGCACCCCTTCGCAGGGATGCTCCACGTCCCGGCGCTGGTGGGTACAGGAGAGGAACCAGTATTCCTCCCGCCTGCCCTTGTACACCGTCCCGCAGGAGCACAGGGCGTGGCCGCACCGGCCGCACACGGCGATGCCGGAGAAGATGCTCTTTCGCACATGGGGGAGGGCACGGTAATCCCCGCTGCGCCTGCCCATGTTCTGCCCTGCCTGCAGAAAGACCTCCTCCGTGACCAGCGGGGTGTGGGTGTTCTCCGTCACCGTCCAGTCCGCCTCCGGGAGGGGGCGTTTCTTTTTGGATGTTACGCTCACCTTTCGGGACTTGCCCAGAAGGGTGTGACCCAGATAGACCCGGTTTTTCAGAATCCGTTTGATGGTGGTCTGGTTCCAGAGATCAGAGGCACGAGCCGCCCCCTTGTCCCCGAAGCTGTCCCGGCAGAGCACCCGGTATTTCAGCGGCGGCATCACCCCGTCCCGGTTCAGGGAGAGGGCAATGGCACGGCTGGAATCCCCCGCCGCCGCCTGAGCGAAAATCCGCTGTACCACGGCGGCAGTGCCCTCGTCAGGCACAAGGTGTCCCCGCTGTGCGCCGTCCTTCCGGTAGCCATAGGGCGGGCAGGCGCAATACTGCCCATTGGCACGCTTGCTCTCCAGCGCCTGACGCACCTTCCGGGAGCCGTCCCGGAGGTAGACCTCGTTCATGGCAAACTGGAAGGGTGCCATAATGTTTTCCTGTTCTGTGTCGAAGTGGTCGCTGAGGGTGAAAAAGCGGATACCATGCTCCGGAAAGAACTCCTCGGCGTAGTAGCTGGCGTCCCGCATGTTTCGCCCCAGCCGGGAGAGGTCTTTTGTAATCACGGTGTCCGCCGCCCCCTGCTCCAGCGCCTGAAGCATGGACAGAAAGCCGGGGCGCTGGAAATTCCCCCCTGACCAGCCGTCGTCGCTGTAGGTGCCTGCCAGGGTGAACCCGTTTTGGGCGCAGAAGTCGGCGATCATCTGCCGCTGGGTCTGGATGCTGGAGGACTCCCCCTGCATCGCCTCCTCACGGGAGAGGCGGAGGTAGCCGAATACCCTGCGTTTTTGTGCGCTTGCTGTGGTCATAGCACTTCCTTCCTGCCCGACGGCGTATCTCCGCCCCCATTGTAGAGCACATCAGCGCCCCAGGTCAACGGCCTTCGCCCGGTAAGTTGTTCCATGGCCTGCGCCTGCACCAGCTCCGCAATCCCGCCGCTGGGGGAGAATACACGCTCTACCTGATAAAGTCCCCCTTGGATCTGTACCAAATGCGCCATATCAGCACCTCCTCACAGTATTATTGCCCCTGTGAGGCGGAGGCTATACTTCGCAGGAGAGTGGGAAATCACGCTCCCCCCTGTAGGGGCGCACAGTGTGCGCCCGATACTCCCCCAGTCAGCTTCGCTGACAGCCTTTCGCAGAGGAGTGCCTACGGCATTTCATCCCACTCGCCCTGAAACGTGCCACAGGCACGTTTCCGAGACGGGCTCACTCCAAGAGGGGGCCATTGGTAAGAATTTGAAGTTATAACATTATTTTCCAATGCCTCCCTCCGAGAGGGAGGCGTCACG
>CAJOOV010000053.1 GCA_905236265.1 uncultured Oscillospiraceae bacterium
GCCAGAATGGCGCCCCGTGTGGGCACCTCCGGCAGCTCCACCTCGTGAGCCTTGGCGCAGGCGATGGCATCCTCGTCGCTCTTCCAGTCGTAGAAATCCACGCCGGAATAGCGCTTCACTGCTTCCACCATGGTCAGCTTCTCCCAGTGGCCAAGGTCGATCTCGTGTCCCTGATAGGGAATGACCAGCGTGCCGCAGACCCGCTGCGCCACCTGCTTCATCATATCCTCCACCAGCTCCATCATCCCGTGGAAGTCGGTGAAGGCCTGATACAGCTCGATGGTGGTGAACTCCGGGTTGTGCTTGGGATCCATGCCCTCGTTGCGGAAGATGCGTCCCACCTCATAGACCCGCTCCAGACCGCCTACCATCAGGCGCTTCAGATACAGCTCCGTCTCAATGCGCAGCACCATGTCCATGTCCAGCGTATTGTGGTGGGTGTAGAAGGGACGGGCGGAGGCGCCGATTTCAAAGGGGGTGAGAATGGGGGTCTCCACCTCCAAAAAGCCCCGGTTATCCAAAAAGCTGCGCAGCTCCCGCATAATCTGGCTGCGCTTGACGAAGGTGTCCTTCACCTCCGGGTTCACGATGAGATCCACATACCGCTGACGGTAGCGCAGCTCCTTGTCGGTCAGGCCGTGGAACTTCTCCGGCAGGGGCAGCAGGCTCTTGCTCAGCAGGGTGACAGACTGGGCACGGACGGAGATCTCCCCCTTCTGGGTTTTGAACACCTGCCCGGTGACGCCCACAATGTCGCCGATGTCGTACTTCTTAAACCAGTTGTAGCACTCCTCGCCGATCAGATCCCTGCGGACATAGAGCTGCACTCTGCCCTGCTTGTCCTGCAGGTCGCAGAAGGAGACCTTGCCCATGCCCCGCTTGGACATCAGCCGCCCCGCCACGGAGACCGTCTGCTCCTCCAGCTCGTCATAGCGGTTCACAATGTCGTCCGTGTGGTGGGTGACATCGAACTTTGTCAGACGGAAGGGGTCAAGACCGGCCTGCTGCAGGTCGGTGAGCTTGTCCCGGCGGATCTGCAGCAGCTCGCTGACGCTCCTGCCCTCGTCTGGGTTGATCTTATTCGCCATCTCTCAGCCTCCCGGACTCAGCGGTTCACGGCGATTTTCAGGATGCGGTAGTGCAGCAGGCCCATGGGAGCCTCCACCGTGACCTCGTCGCCCTCTTCCTTGCCCATCAGCGCCTTGCCGAAGGGGGATTCCTCGCTGATGCGCCCGTCCATGGGGTCCGCCTCCTGAGAGCCGACGATGCGGTATTCCTCCTCCTCGTTCATGTCCACGTCCAGCACGGTGACGGTGCAGCCCAGATTGACCACTGTGTCGTCAAAGGCCTCCTCCTCGATGAGGATATAGTTGTCCAGAATCGCCTGAACCTCCGCCTCACGGGAGTACAGCTTGCCCTGCTCGTTTTTCGCCTCGTCATACTCGCTGTTTTCCGACAGATCGCCGAAGGAGCGGGCTTCTTTAATCAGCTCTGCAACCTCCTTCTCGCGCACGGTCTTCATCCACACCATCTCGTCCTGAAGCTCTTTCAGCCGGGCGGGGGTCAGCTTGACGGGATTTGCTGCCATAGAAATCAACCTTTCTTGTTTCGTAGTCAATAAAATACCCCATTCCCCCCGGTTTCCACAGAGATTCAAAAGGAAACCGGGACGAAATGGCATAATAGTACATGATTAGTTCCAGTATAGGAGTTTTCCACCGGTCTGTCAAGCCTAATCTGGCAGAATCAGGAGCTGGGAGACGGGCAGGCGTCCCTGCTCCAGAAGGGCAGCGAACAGGGGCAGCACCGGACAGCCGCCGGGGGGCTCCACGCCGGGCAGGGCGAGGGTGAACCCCGGCACCTGCGGGCTGTCCCCGCCCAGATAGAACCGTCCGGGGCTGCTGATGCCGGGGAGAAAGGAGAGGAAGACCTGCTCGCCTCCGTCCGCCAGCGGCAGGCCGTAGCTGCGCTCCAGCTCCCAGCTCAAAAGCTCCTCCGCCCCGCCAAAGAGCGCCAGCGCCCGGACACGGGTGGACAGATACTGACAGCAGCGCAGCAGGCTGCGGCTGGTGCGCTGTGCCTCAATGCCCACAACGCTCCGCCCCGGCACAAGCCCCTGTGCCGCCAGCGCCGCCACGGCCAGCGGCCCCGCCACGCTCTGCCAGAGACTGCGTGTGTGTACCACGTTCAGTGCGGGAGCCTCCGGGCAGGGACAAAGCAGCCTGCGGCAGCCCCGGCGCTCCAGCAGCTCCGCCGCCCTTGCCCTGCGTTTTGCGCTGCGCCTGTCCTCCGGGCGAAGCGGCAGCACCGCCTCCAAAACCTCCATGCCCAGCACCATGTGGGAACGCAGCCTCGTGCGTCCCCAATGCCCGGAATAACGGAAATAACCCACCATCTCCACTCACCTCCGGAAAGGATATGTCCCGGCGGTGGAAAAAAGACGGCGGATGTGGTACAATCGGGGCGGTGATTTCTATGATTCAACTGAGCAACCTCCGTCTCCCGCCGGACGCTGACCGGGAGGCGCTGGAAAAACGGGCGGCAAAGCTGCTCCATATCGCCCGGCGGGACATTCTGGAGCTGCAGATCGTGAAGCAGTCCATTGACGCCCGGCGGAAACAGGATGTGAGACTGGTCTACACCCTGAACCTGCGCCTGCAGGACGAGGCGTGGGCGCTGAGGCACGCTCAGGGGGCGGCAAAGCCCCTCTCCCAGCCGGTCTACCGTTTCCCGGAGCATCCCCGGTGGCAGGAGGAGCCGCCTGTGATTGCGGGCATGGGGCCTGCGGGGCTGTTCGCCGCCCTGTTTCTGGCACGAAACGGGATTCCCTGCGTGGTGCTGGAGCGGGGCAGAAGGGTGGAGGAGCGCCAGCAGGATGTGGAGCGCTTCTGGCAGACGGGGGTGCTGGATACCCGGTCTAACGTGCAGTTCGGAGAGGGGGGCGCCGGCACCTTCTCCGACGGCAAGCTGACCACCGGCACCCACGACCCCAGAATCAGCGCCGTGCTGGAGACCTTCGCAGCCTTCGGCGCACCGGAGGACGTGGTCTATTCCTTCCGTCCCCATGTGGGAACGGATCTTCTGCGCCGGGTGGTGGCGGCGATACGGGAGGAGCTGATTGCGCTGGGCTGTGACGTGCGCTTTGAAAGCTGCCTCACCGGGCTGGACATCGCCGGGGGACGGCTGAGCGGGGTGGAGGTGAGCGCCGCCGGAGGCGTGGAGCGCCTTGCCGCCCGCCGCCTGATTCTTGCGCCGGGGCACTCCGCACGGGACACCTTCCGTATGCTCTGCCGCAGCGGGCTTCTCATGGAGCCGAAGCCCTTCGCCGTGGGGGTGCGGATTGAGCACCATCAGCAGGCCATCTCTCAGGCGCAGTACGGCGCAGTGTGGGAGCGCCTGCCCCCCAGCGACTACCACCTGAGCTGTCATCTGCCGGACGGGAGAAGCGCCTTCTCCTTCTGCGTCTGTCCCGGCGGGGTGGTGGTGGCCTCTGCGTCGGAGCAGGGGCGGCTGGTCACCAATGGCATGAGCTATCGGGCAAGGGACGGGGAGAACATCAACGGCGGCTTTCTGGTGGGGGTGAGCCCTGCCGACTACCCCGGCACAGACCCCCTCGCCGGAGTGCGCTTTCAGGAGCACTGGGAGGAGCAGGCCTTCCGGCTGGGGGGCGGGGGCTTCTGCGCTCCGGCGCAGCTTGCCGGGGATTTTCTGGAAAAGCGCCCCTCCACGGCGGGGGGCGGCGTTGCGCCCACCTACCGCCCCGGCGTGACGTGGACGGGGCTGGACGGGTGCCTGCCGGATTATGTGGCGGACACCCTCCGGGGTGCGCTGCCGGTTTTAGACCGGAAGGTACACGGCTTTGCCCACCCGGAGGCGGTGCTGACAGGCATCGAAAGCCGCTCCTCCTCCCCCCTGCGCATCCTCCGGGACGAGGGGTATCAGTCCAACATCCGGGGCATCTATCCCTGCGGCGAGGGCTGCGGGTATGCCGGAGGCATCGTGAGTGCAGCA
>CAJOOV010000054.1 GCA_905236265.1 uncultured Oscillospiraceae bacterium
ACCACGGTCTCGGAGTTCAGCCCCAGCTCCTTGTAGTTCTCACACTTTGCCTTGGAGGCAGTGTAGACCACGAAGTCAGGCTCAAAGTCAGCCAGCTCCTCAGCGGTGGGCTTGATGAACATGTTGGTCACAAAGTGAGCCTGCCATGCCACCTCCATGATGAAGCGGATGGCCATGCGGGTGTCTTTGTTGGCGCCGCAGAAGGCGTCTACCACATACAGCTTCTTGTTGCAGAGCTGATTTTTGGCCAGATCCTTCACCACCTGCCAGGTTTCCTGCGTCATGGGGTGGTTGTCGTTCTTGTACTCGTCGGAGGTCCACCACACGGTGTCCTTGGAGTTCTCGTCCATGACGATATACTTATCCTTGGGGGAACGGCCGGTGTAGATACCGGTCATCACGTTGACAGCGCCCAGCTCGGTCACCTGACCGACCTCATAGCCCTCCAGACCTGCCTTGGTCTCCTCGGCAAACAGAGCCTCGTAAGAGGGGTTGTAGACAATCTCAGAAGTACCGGTGATACCGTACTTGGTCAGATCAATCTTTGCCATAGTATTACTTCCTCCTTGTTGACTTGGATTGTGGGTTTCCTCACCCACTTCTTCCAGTGTGTGAATTATAACAAATCGTTCGTTCTGCCGCAAGCCGATTCCTGCGGAAAAGGAGCGGGTTTTCCCTCTCCTTTTTGTCTAAAATGACCAGATTTTACCTTAACTCCAAAGAAACCAGTTAAATAAATATCCTACCGTAACTGCGGTGAGGGTGAAGGGAACGCCGATGCGCATAAAATCACGCCCGGTTACCTGATACCCAGCCCGGTTCAGGATTCCGATGGCGGCGATGTTTGCGCTTGCGCCGATAGGCGTCAGATTCCCTCCCAGCGTCGCACCGGTGAGTAGTCCGAAATAGAGCAGAATCGGATTTGTGTTCATCATAGCGGCTATGCTCGATACCACCGGGAGCATCGTTGCCACATAGGGGATATTATCCACAAAGGCGGAGATCAGCACACTGCCCCAGACAATCATGGTGTACATCAAAAAAGGATTGTTTCCGCCGAAACGGACAATCTGGGCAGCGATCAGGTCAACCACTCCGGCGTTGGTGATTCCGCCTATGACCACAAACAGTCCCGCCAGAAGGATCAGGGTAGCATAGTCAATCTCCCGCAGAGCAGTCATAAGCACCCGCAGGCTGCGCTCCCTGATGAGTCCCCGGACAATGCCGACGATGCACAGTGCCATGCAGATCACGCCGTTGGTTATGTCCGGCTTTTCAGGCACAAAAGAGGCACAGATCAGCAGCAGGACCGTGCATAACAGCAGATATGTGGGAAAAAAATCCTTTACCGGGGTGAGCGCAGGGACAGAGATCGGCTCTTTATCCCTTCGGAAGAGAATCATAATCACAGGAACGGTTGCAATGGCGCCCAGCTCCACTGCCCAGAAAATACCGGCTCTTCCCTGCAGCACAAAAAAATCCAGAAAGCTTAAATGGGCATAGCCGCCCAGCATGATGGAGGTGGTATCTCCCACCAGTGTCGCCGCCCCCTGCAGATTTGAGGAGACGGAGATGGTAATCAGCATGGGAACCGGGGAGGTATTCAGCTTTTTACAGATTGCCAGCGCAACAGGAGCAATCATCAGCACGGTTGCCACATTGTCTACAAAGGCGCTGACAGCTCCTGCAAAGAGGCTGATGGATACCGCCGCCCACTGCGCATTCCTGCACTTGGACAGGAGCAGATCGGCAATGCGGCTGGGCATTTTGGAATCAATGAAGAGTGCAACAGTGCCCATGGTGCCTGCCAGCATCAGCAGTACATTCCAGTCTATGGCATCTGCCACCTGACTGAGGGGCATCATGCCCAGCGTCACAAAGATACAGGCTGAGCCGGCTGCCACAAGAAACCGCCAGCTTTGAAAGGCAATCATTAGCATGTAGGTGATGAAAAACAAAACCAGCGCTAAGGTTGTTTCATTCATTGAAATACCCCTTTCCAAAATAAGAGCGAGACTTCTACCACGCAGGATTTCCAAAACTCTGCGTGATAAAAGTCTCGCTCTTTGACAGTGCATCCGGCCTCTCGGCGTGATGACGAACACACTGACATCCCGGCCTTGCCGGAATGTGAACTACTCCCTTTTGTCGGGTGTGAATATATCACAGCCCAAGGGAAAATGCAAGGGAAAAAGGGAAGCTTTATCGTCCGGAGACAAATCTGGTGCCCACTTCCCTGCCCTGAACGATCTCGTACAGGGCATCCATTCGGGCACTGTTGGTGAGAACAAGGTCGATTCCCATTGCGTTGGCGGTTTTTGCAGCGTCCAGCTTGGTGAGCATACCGCCTGTGCCCCACTTGCTGCCTACGCCTCCCGCCATTTGGTAGATTTCCTCGGTGATTTCGTCCACCCGGTGAATCAGTCTGGCCTCCGGGTGCCTGTGAGGGTCAGCGTCATAAAGCCCGTCAATGTCGCTGAGAATCACCAGCAGATCGGCACGGCACAGCCCTGCCACGATGGCAGACAGCGTGTCGTTATCGCCCAGCACCTTGCCCTCCCCTGTCTCAATTTCCGCAGAGGAGACAGAGTCGTTTTCATTCACCACCGGGATGACCCCCAGCCCGATCAGGGCAGAAAAGGTACCGGAGAGGTGGCTCCGGCGCACCGGGTCAACCACGTCCTCCCCGGTGAGCAGTACCTGCGCTACCGTCTGGCCGTAGTCGCCGAAAAACTTATCATACAGGTGCATCATCTCGCACTGCCCCACAGCGGCGGCCGCCTGCTTCATGCGAAGCTGAGTGGGACGGGAGGAGAGCCCCAGCTTTCCCGTGCCGATCCCGATGGCACCGGAGGAGACCAGAATCACCTCGTGTCCCATTCCCTTTAAATCCGACAGCGTGCGGGCCAGCAGATCCATATTGCGCAGATTCAATGTCCCTGTGCTGCGTGTCAGGCTGGAGGTTCCCACCTTGACCACAAGGCGCAGGTTCCGGCTTAATTCGTCCATGCCGCTCTCTTCTCCCCTTCCACACCCGAATCAGGGGGTGTTGTCTCTATACCTGACAAACAATACCACAACTATCCCTTCGTGGCAAGTCCCGAACGGAAAAACGCCGCCTGCATCTCTCAAAGACACAAGGCGGCGAAGGGAACTGCCCGGCTTTAAAAGCCAAATAGACCCCGCTTTTGATAGGGCTTGGACTGAGCGCTCAGGCAGGTATAGCCTGTCTGGGCAATGGCGGCTTTGACCTGCTCCAAATCCACCGACTGCTCTGTCAGAAAGCTGGCCTCCCCCTTTTTATGGGATGAGCTGACCTTTTTCGCATGAGGCACGGCTTTGCGGATAGCATCGTTTACATGCGCTTCGCACATCCCGCACATCATCCCGTCAATCTTCAGCACAACCTGTTCCATTGTCCCGATTCCTCCTGTCTTGTATCCCTTACTTTGAGATGATTTCGATTGTTAGAATAATCTATCTTCAATGGTTTGTCAATAGACAGAGACAAAACTGCAAATGAGGCTTGACAAATCAGAAGAGTTGCTGTATGCTAACCATAGTTAGAAACATATAACTTATAGAATATACAGAATCCGCCAGTATAATACACGGCGGATCAATCAAACTAACACTGAGCAGAAAAACAGATGCAGGAAGGGATGAAAACGCATGGAGGACTACCTGATCGAGTTTGCCTCCCCCACCCTTGCCTCTTTGAAGGCAGGGAGTCTGTTCAACTATGCCTATCCCTCGGAGGAAGAATTAACGCAGGAGATGGAGCGTTGGAACGCTGTACTGAGCAAAAAGGGCGTCCGGCTCCGCCTGCTGCGCCTGCGCAATGGCCGGGCGCTGATCTACCTGTACCGGGCAAGTCAGATGCAGGAGAGAATGAGAAACCCGGAAATCCAGCGCTTTCTCCGCCGCTGCGGCTATTGCACCTTTGCGCTGCAGGATGTGCTGCAGCATCTGGAGGAAAGGGTTCAGGGCGAAGGGGAATTTCCCCATGAGATCGGTATTTTTCTTGGCTATCCTTTGGAGGATGTGGTGGGGTTTATCCGCTGCAAGGGTTGCGGGTATAAATGCGCCGGGCTTTGGAAGGTATATGGAGATGAAGAGCAGGCAAAGCGGTGCTTCGCAGAGTACGCCAAATGCAGAAGCATATACCGCAGTCTATGGCGTGGCGGGAAGTCAGTCGAACAGCTCACTGTGGCTGTATGACATATTTTATGGAAATGAGGTAATCGTATGAGCAAAGTAGCGGTCGTTTATTGGAGCGGCACAGGCAACACACAGCAGATGGCAGATCTGGTGGCCGAGGGAGCGAAAAGCGCAGGCGCTGAGGTCAGCACCTTTACCAGCGCCGACTTCTCCCCGGAGCAGATGGACAGCTTTGATGCAGTGGCTTTCGGATGCCCTGCCATGGGCTCTGAGCAGCTGGAGGAAAGCGAATTTGAGCCCATGTTCAATGAGTGCGAGGGCAAGCTGAAGGACAAGAAGATCGGGCTTTTCGGCTCCTACGGCTGGGGCGACGGAGAGTGGATGCGCACATGGGAGGATACCTGCCGCAGCGACGGGGCATATCTGGTCATGGATGGCGTGATCTGCAACGATGCCCCCGCAGGGGATGCGGAGGATGAGTGCAAGGCGCTGGGTGCGGCGCTTGCCTGATAAGGACTGACAAAACCCCCACCGGTTTTACCGGTGGGGGTTTGCTATAGGCTGGTTCTTTCATCCCTGAGCGTCAGTGCCCTGTTGATTCACATACTCTGACGGTTCATCATCGCCGTATTCCTCAACGTCCTGCATGGGGTCTTCGTCATAGGGCAGCTCGTCCTCGAAAGACGCTCCGTCCTCCCCGTAGTCCTCGTCCACGTAGACAACCTCAGGATTCTGGGTCGGCTCGTTATCATAGGGCTCCTCCGCCTCAGAACCCTCCCCGTATGAATCATCCGTGCCGCCGTCCTCCGGCTCCACGATTACATCAGGCTGCTCTGAACCCTCGGACTCCATCACCGGCGCTTCGCCCTGAGGGGCGGCATACGCCTCTTCCTGACCATAATAGGCTCCGCTGGGTTCCGAGTCTATATCACTGAAGTCCAGATCCTGCCTCTGCTGAGATTCGCTGTCCCACTCCTGGGGCTGTTCGTCATAATCCAACGGTTCGCCGGCGGGTGCCTCCTCCCTTTCCTCCGGCTCTGCCTCTGCGTTCTCCGACGCAGGCTTCTGGACAGTGAGGCGCTGGGGGCAGTACTCCTGCTTTTCCTTTTTCTTTTGGAAGTACAGGATTCTGACCTCGCATTCCTCGCAGGAAAGGGTCAGATTTCCCGCCAGCAGACAGAAAACAAAGGAGATAAAGCCCAGATGGTTGCTCATCAAAGACTCACCCACACCGCAGACCAGCAGTGCGCAGACCAGCCCCGCCTGAGCCTTTACATGGGAGGAAACCGCTTCGTTGTCACTGAAATAGCACTTCATCATGCGAATCAGCATGGCGATCACCAGAGCAAGATAGATCAGCATTCCCGGCAATCCGCCCACCATAAACTGCTGGAGGAGATGATTGTGCATATGGGACATATCCTCCGGGACACCCTGTTCCATCAGATGCGCCGTCAGCGCCGTGTCATCCTGACCGAAAACGATCGCTGCAGTACCGTTGCCCATGGCTGAGGGGGCAATTGCCCAGATGTCGCTGCGCCTCCACTGGGTCTCGGTTTCCGGCTGTGCGGTCTCCTCTGGAATCACCTGCTCCTGCACAGCATCCGCCGATGCCCACTGATCGTCCGAAGCCTGCACGATAACGGTAACGCCTGTTTCACGGCTCTCCGGCTCCTCAGTGAGCTCTGTTTCCTGCCGGGAGGGCAGGGAGACAAAACCGGAAAGGGCGCTGTTCAGCAGCCGGAAGCCCATATAGAAACAAACGCACAGCGCCAACGAAAGCAGAATCACCAGCACATTGCGAAGGATGCGCCCTGCCTGCCTCATCACACCCCTCAGACCGATGCCCACTGCCATGGCAAGGCAGAGGGCTGCGGCGGCATTGTTGAGCCTGCTTTTTGCCATGGCGATATTGACGATACACAGGGGGAGGAAGGGGATGGCAAGAATCCGCCAGACCAGTCCTTTCTTCTTGAAACACTGATTCAGGATCAAACCGATTCCGATGACAAAGAAGGTCGCCGCAACGGTTCTGTTGGCTTTGTAATACGCAAAGAATACACAGACGGGGTTCCTGTTGCCCGCATCCCCTGCGGCAAGCTGGACAAGCCCAGACTCAGCAGGCAGCAGACCAAAGCCCAGTATCAGGTTGACGCTGCCCCAGATGGTGAGCGCCAAAACAACAATCACAGTTAATACGTTCAGGAGGATTCTGCGCTCTTTCTGCGAGAGCATATACGGCGCACAGAAGGCGGCCAGCATCATAAGAGACCAGAAGACGCTGCTGTTATACGACCAGCCGGTGCTGCCGTTTAAAATGTGGGCGGCAACCATCCAGCAAACGTTTTGCAGCATCAGCTTCAGCTCGAAGGAACGCTTGGGAGGCAGATAACGGATCGTCATCAGAAAAAGCACTACGCCCACAACGGATATGGCCGAACCCGTCACCGGGGTCATCTGGGGCGGCATGGCCTTTTCCATCAACAGCCACATGCCCATCACAAAGATCAGGCAGCACAGCACCCAAGGCAGCACAAGCCTGTCACACCATCTGGAACGCTCTACCAATGTATATTCATCAGCCGGCTTTCTGATTTCAACCATTGCCGCAAACCCCCATTTTTCAACATAAAAGCCCGATGCGCTGCCAAAAACAGGCAATAGACATGCGCCTCTCCCCCGCTTTAGCGGAAATGCAGACATCAGCGCAGAAACCTCTCACTGTACTCCATATAAAACCTTACTAAAGTATAACAGAAGAATCGACTCAATTCAACAGGAAGGTTCTCTTTTTCCCGGATGATTTCAGCCATCCGTCAGGCGATGGAAACGGGACGAAAAAAGGAAAGACCGCCGGGGTTCCGGCGGTCTCGGGCGGCTGGCACAGTTCTTCGGACTGTGCCGGCAAAAAAGAAAAACGGGATGCTTATGTCCTGCGAAGAGGCTTTACAGCAGTGCTTTCACGCAGGCTTCTACCTCTGCCATGTCTGCCGTAGGCTCAAAACGCTTTACGACGGCACCGCTGCGGTCAACTACGAACTTGGTGAAATTCCACTTGATGCTGCTGTTCTTCTCATAATCCGGGTCGATGGTAGGCAGGAGCTGGCGCATGAGATCAGCCATCTGCCCTTCTCCGAAGCCCTCAAAGCCCTTCTGGGACTTCAGATAGGTGTACAGGGGCAGCTCATTCTCCCCGTTCACGTCTGCTTTTCTCATCTGGGGGAAGGTGGTGTTGAAATGCACGGTGCAGAACTCGTGAATCTCCTCGTCAGAGCCGGGAGCCTGTCCGCCAAACTGGTTGCAGGGGATGTCAAGAATCTCCAGTCCCTTGTCGTGGTAATCCCGGTACATCTGTTCAATGGGCGCATACTGAGGAGTGAATCCGCAGCCGGTGGCGGTATTCACCACAAGAATGACCTTTCCTGCCAGCTCGGACAGCTTCAGCTCCTCCCCTCTTGCAGTGGGAACCGTGAAATCATAGATTGTTGCCATACAAATTGCCTCCATTCCGGAATGATATAGAACACCCTTTCAACCGGGCATTATTCCACAAGCAAGGGGGATTTGCTCCCCGTCAGGTGCGTACCGCCTCTGCCGCTGCCTTTGCAAGACCCTTGGCGTTGGCAAGCATCAGCTTGATTCGGTTCTCCTGTCGAAGCTGTGGCTTCGAGTGCTGTCTCACGTCCTGCCGGGGGCAGGACGCACCTTGCAGGAGAACCGGCTCAGGCGTGTACCGCCTCTGCCGCTGCCTTTGCAAGACCCTTGGCGTTGGCAAGCATCAGCTTGATTCGGTTCTCCTGGTTGATCTTCGTAGCCGACGGGTCATAGTCAATTGCCACAATGTTGGAGTTGGGGTAATTGTCCTTTAATGCCCGTATCATCCCCTTGCCCACGATGTGATTGGGCAGGCAGCCGAAGGGCTGGGCGCATACGATATTGTTGGTGCCTGAATGAATCAGCTCCAGCATCTCCGCCGTGAGCAGCCAGCCCTCTCCCATCTTGCAGCCCTCTCCCAGATAGCCCTGCACCAGCTCCCTGAGCTGCATGAAATCGCCGGGGGCGCGGAAACGGGACTTTTTCAGGGCATCAATCATATCATGCTGGCACTTTTCGATGTAGTCCATCATAAACAGACACAGCTCTTTTTTGGCCAGCTTTCCCCCGTAAATATCCACATCCACCACACGGTTGTAGATTTTAAAGATCATAAAATCCGTCAGTCCGGGAACCACCGGCTCCGCTCCCTCGGAAATCAGGAAATCCTCCAGATGATTGTTGCCAAGGGAGGAGAATTTGACATAAATCTCCCCTACAACACCCACTCTGACCTTTTCCGTCTGTTCCACAGCAATGGCGTCAAAGTCAGCGATGATCTCCCGGAAACCCCGGCGCATCTCCTTCCGGTTCATGCCCTTTCCGTGCTGGAAGCGATCCACCAGCGTCTCAATCCAGTGCTTTACCATGGCATCCGTCTCTCCCCGATTGACCTCATAGGGCAGCACCTGATTCTTCACGTTCATAATCAGATCACCGTACATCATGCCATAGACCAGCTTGCGCATCAATGGCACGGTCAGAGAGAAGCCGGGATTGGACTCCAGACCAAAGCTGACGGAAATGACTGGGATATAGCCCATCCCTGCCTTTTCCAGCGCCTTTCGCAGAAGGTGGATGTAGTTGGAGGCACGGCAGCCTCCCCCGGTCTGGGTGATAAACAAAGCGATTTTATGGGGGTCATAGCCGCCGTTTTTGATGGCGTCCATAAACTGCCCGATGACCAGCAGAGCGGGATAGCAGGTGTCGTTATGGACATATTTCAGACCCTCATCCACTACGTTCCGGCTCTCGTTGTTCAGCTGCTCCACATGATAGCCCTCCAGCAGGAGCATTTGCCGGAACATCTCAAAGTGGATGGGAAGCATCTGGGGCATCAGGATAGTGTATTCTTTTTTCATCTCTTTTGTGAATAGAAGACGGCCATCCTTATTATACTTTAATTCAGCCATGTTTGCTCCTTTCGGGCATTCTATCAGGTTTTTTGTGCGCCTCTTGCCTCAATCGCTGCCAGCAGGGAGCGGATACGGATGCGCACAGCGCCCAGATTGGAAATATCGTCAATTTTAAGCTGGGTATACAGCTTGCCCCCCTGCTCCAGAATGGAGCGCACCTCGTCGCCGGTGATGGCATCCACGCCG
The DNA here is from genome assembly GCA_905236265.1 of uncultured Oscillospiraceae bacterium. Taxonomy (GTDB): domain Bacteria; phylum Bacillota; class Clostridia; order Oscillospirales; family Oscillospiraceae; genus Onthomonas. The sequence continues at coordinate 9,357 of CAJOOV010000054.1, forward strand.
CAGCCGAAGGAGACCAGCTGAATCAGCTCCATATCCGGCTGGGTGCAGACATAGCGGGCGGCATTGTACATTCTGGCGTGATAAGTCCACTGGTTCAGCACACGGCGGGGCTCCTTGTCCTCCATCCACGCCACTGCATCCTCAGTAATCAGGACAAATCCGAAGCCTGTCACCAGATCGTTGATTCCGTGGTTGATCTCCGGGTCCATGTGATAAGGCCGCCCGGCAATCACCATAATAGGCATTCCCTTGGCTCTCGCCTGCTCCACATACTCCTTTGCGGTGCGCCGGAGATCGTCCTTGTAGGCATCGTATGCCTTGTAGGCGGCTCTGGCGGCGGCTACCGTCTCTTTTTTCGGGATACCGAACATGGTAAGGAAATACTCGGCGGCGTGCTTTTCAAAATCACGGGGACGGTGAAGCCCGAAGTAGGGATGGAGGAACTTCACCTTGTTCAGTGCGGGAATGTTCGCCGCAATCAGATCCGGATAGTAGGCCACCACGGGACAGTTATAGTTGTTATCGCTGATGCCCTCGTCAAAGTTATAGCTCATGCAGGGGTAGAAGATGGCATCACAATTGCGCTCAATCAGACTGACCACATGGCCGTGAACCAGCTTTGCCGGGTAGCAAACGGTATCAGAGGGGATGGTAAGCTGACCCTTCAGATACAGCTTTCTGCTGGACTCCGGGGAGAGGACGACTTCAAAATTCAGCTTGGTAAAGAACTCGAACCAGAAGGGAAGATTCTCATAGGTGTTCAGGGCAAAGGGAATGCCGATTCTCCCCCGCAGTCCGCTGCCTGACCCCTTCCCCTCCAGAGAGCGGAGCTTATCATATTTATACTTCATCAGGTCGGGATTCTGAATCTTTTTCCCGCCCAGAGGCTTGGAGCAGCGGTTTCCGGAGATAAAACGTCTCCCGCCGTCAAAGGTGTTGACTGTCAGGGAGCAGTGGTTCGTGCAGCCGTTGCAGGTGACGGGCTTTGCCGTGTGGACAAAGCTTTTCAGCTCCTCCGCCGTCAGCAGGGCAGATTTGTCCAGATGCAGCTTTTTGGCGGCAAGCGCCGCTCCGAAGGCACCCATAATGCCCGCAATGGTGGGACGGATGACGTTTCTGCCCAGCTCCTGTTCAAAGGCCCGCAGAACTGCGTCATTGTGGAAGGTGCCGCCCTGAACGACGATATGCTTCCCCAGCTCATCGGCAGAGGACATGCGCAGCACCTTATAGATGGCATTTTTCACGATGGAGATGGACAACCCGGCGGAAATATCCTCCACGCTGGCTCCGTCCTTCTGTGCCTGCTTCACGGAGGAGTTCATGAACACCGTGCACCGGGAGCCCAGATTCACCGGCTTTTCCGCAAACAGACCCAGCTTGGCAAAATCTGCGATCTCATAGCCCAAAGCACGGGCGAAGGTCTCAATAAAGGAGCCGCAGCCGGAGGAACATGCCTCATTGAGCATGATGGAGTCCACAGCGCCGTTGCGGATCTTGAAGCACTTCATATCCTGACCGCCGATGTCGATGATAAAGTCTACGTCGGGATTAAAGTGGGCGGCAGCGTTGTAGTGTGCAACCGTCTCCACCAGCCCCAGATCACACCGGAAGGCATTTTTAATCAGGTCTTCCCCATAGCCGGTGACGGCGCTGCCCTTAATGGTAATCCGGCTGCCCACACGCTGGTAAATCTTTTCCAGCTCCTGCAGCACGATAGAGACAGGATTGCCCATATTGGAATGGTAATAGGTATACAGCAGCCCTCCGTCCGGGGCAATCAGAGCCAGCTTCGTCGTGGTGGAGCCGGCATCAATGCCCAGATAGGCGTCCCCCTCATAGGTATCCAGATCGTACACCGGGGGATGCTGGGAATTGTGGCGCTGGCAGAACTCGTCATACTCCTGCCGGGTGGAAAACAGCCTCGGTGCGGTATCCAGAGAGGTCACTGCATTTCTGGAATCCTCCAAAAGGGCAAGCGCCTCGTCAAAGTCCTTCTCCTCATAGTCCGTGGCGCACAGTGCGGCGCCCATGGCGGCAAAGCAGTCTCCGTCCTCGGGGAAAACAGCGTGCTCCTCGTCCAGCTTCAGCGTCACCACAAACCGCTCTCTCAGACCCATGAGAAAATGGAGGGGGCCGCCCAGAAAGACGATCTTCCCTTTCAGCTCACGCCCCTGCGTCAGTCCGGCGATGGTCTGGTCTACCACCGCCTGAAAAATAGAGGCGGCCACGTCCTCCTTCCGCCCGCCCTGATTCAGGATGGGCTGGATGTCGCTCTTGGCGAAAACGCCGCATCGGGAGGCAATGGGATAGATCTTCTCGTGCTTCAGGCTCAGTGCATCCAGCTCCGGGGCAGTGACATTCATAAGAGTGGCCATCTGGTCGATAAACGCCCCGGTGCCTCCGGCGCAGGAGCCGTTCATACGCTCCTCCAATGCGCCTGCGAAAAAGATGATTTTTGCATCCTCGCCGCCCAGCTCTATGACGGCATCTGTATCGGGGATATAAGCGTTGACAGCGGCTGCAGTAGCGTACACCTCCTGCACAAAGTCGATTCCGCTGGCCTTGCTCACGCCCAGACCGGCAGAACCGGTGATGACGATTTTCACCCGCTGTCCGGCGTATTCCGGGGCAATCCGCTTCAGGATCTCACAGGTCTTCTCCCGAACCTTGGAGAAATGACGCTCGTAGGAGCGAAACAGCAGACTATTGTTTTCATCCAGCACCACGACCTTGACGGTTGTGGAGCCAATATCAATTCCAATGCGATAGCTCATACTCGAACTCCCTTATTTACTGACGGGAAATGTCCTGTGTATTTACAGGCAGCATTTATTTTATCATAATTCCCCCAAATGGCAAGAGCATGTGCAGGGGGAAAGTGTGAATCTTTCGTGAATCCGCAGGAAGCAGACCCAATCTGAGGGAATCCTGTCTGAATCACGGTTCTACCGGCGGCTTTTTCCCGGCTTCTTTCATGCGTCAGTTTCCGAAATATTTTTATCAAAGTGTATTGCATTTTCTCAGCCAACAGGTTATAATAACCCTACCAAGTTACGGAGGTGTTCTCATGTCACTGGAAGAAAAAACCATTCGCTTTCCTGCGAAGACCAAGATAACAGACCTGTATCTCAAGGCGATACCCGGTCATTTTATTACGAACCACTCCCATATCAACTACTACACCGATATGACGGAGATGAAAAGCATCTATCGCATCGCCCGCAGGGCGGCAGAGGTTCTCAGCCGGAAGTATAAAAACAGCATTCCCGTGGAAACCATTCTCTGTCTGGACAGCACGGAGGTCATTGGCGCACTGCTTGCCCGTGACCTGAGAGATTCCCACTTCGGGCCGGGCACCCATGCGAAAAAGGACATCGCCGTTGTCACCCCGGAGCAGAACAACAACACCAGCCAGTTGATTTTCCGGGATAACTACAAGCCCCTGATTCAGAATAAGGACTGCATTGCCCTTGTCTCCTCTGTCACTACGGGCTATACCGTACACAAGGCCATCGAGACGATTCGTTACTACGGCGGCGTTGTCCGGGGCGTTTCCGCAATCTTCAGCAAGGTAAATCAGGTGGACGGGGTTCCGGTGGACGCAATCTTTGATATTACCACCATCCCGGACTACCGCTCCTATGACTACACCAACTGCCCCTACTGCCAGCAGGGGATTAAGGTAGACGCACTGGTGAACACCAACGGCTATTCCAAGATCTGAACTTCTTGCAGTTTCGGGAAAACAAGGGTATAATTACAGTGGCAACTGGGGGCGGTCTGCACAGGCCGCCCCTTTCCCTTGCTGAATCATATTCCCGGAAAGGATGGATCATCCATGAAAGAGATTATCTGTGCGCAAAACGCTCCTGCCGCTATCGGCCCCTATTCCCACGCCGTTCAGACGGGCAATCTGCTCTTCGCCTCCGGTCAGATTCCGCTGGTGCCGGAGACAGGCAGGCTGGCGGAGGGAGGCATTGAGGCGCAGGCCAATCAGGTGTTGGACAACCTTTGCGCCGTGCTTGCCGCCGCCGGGATGGATTTCTCCAATGTGGTGAAAACGACGGTTTTTCTCACGGATCTGCAGGACTTCGCCGCCGTCAATGCGGTCTATGCCGCCCGTTTCCCCTCCGCCCCACCTGCCCGCTCCTGCGTACAGGTCGCCGCTCTGCCTGCAGGAGCGAAGATGGAGATGGAGCTGATCGCCGCAAAGTGACGGGGCAGGCACTTGTATTGTAATAAGCAAGGAAAAGCTGACAGCCAGAAAGCTGTCAGCTTTTTCAGCATATTGTTTCCAGATGAATTGATTATCTCAAAGAAGCATTCTCAAGTGAGACCTGACAATAGTTTCCAAAGTTTTGAAAATTTTTTCCTCCCGCATATGTCGAAGTAATAATATTGTTTCCCTTTAGTATTCTTTTGGATACATATACAGTATAAGATTTGTATTTCTTATCTATGGTAAATGTATTCTTCTTTCCACTTACAACTTCGTTTTTGATTACTTTATTGCCGGATACAATCTTTACATTTAATGTACTAGATCTTTCCAATGTCGCAGGATTCATTAAGTTACCAAAGGGATAACTATACGCCCAGACTGTCACATATGACTTTTTTCCGTTAGTGTTCACATGAAACGTTGCCGGTGTTCTATCCTCTGTACTTTTTAACCCTGAAACAGAGCTGTAGAATTCTCTGCTATCAAGGTTCCTTAATCTCCATTTTTGAGCAGTATTACCAGCCCACCAGTCCCATACCTGAACATTTGCACCATTATATGAGCTAGCACCGCTGACATCCAATGCAAGGTTGGTATTGTTTTTTGGTTTAAGGTAGTAATAACCATTTCCTGCGCTTTGAATGTAAAACACTTGGTTGGATCCACCGTTGAAATCCCATTGATGAACATTTGTCCCAGCCTTTTTTCTAGCTCCGTCAACATCCGCTACCTTCCCAGATACCATAGATGTCAAAACGTAACAGCCTCCACCAATACCTGCTAAATAAAACTTCTGTGCTGCGGTATTATTTGCTTCCCATATTTGAAGGTTTACACCCTTGCCCGTATTCCCTCCGCTGACATCCAAACGCATTCCCGGAGCGCATTGAGGCTCCAACGAATACCATCCATCTCCATGAAGACCTATTTTAACTGCATCCACAGTCTGAATAGAGTCTGTCAGGATTGCTCCCGGTAACGTAATTGCCGTACATATGGACAGAACCAAAGCAATTACCCTCTTAATGGTGTTCCTCATTAGGATTCCCCCTTTTTACTATTCAGACTGCCAATAGATGCTACTTGACTGGATTGCTTGCAAAACAACATCTTTGTTTGTCTGTAATCTAATTATAATTCTAATTTGGAATTATGTCAAGTGTATCAGACCATATAATTCTATATAAGAATCATTGGGCTGGTGACACTATGAAGCCACGAAAACAATCCTATGGAGACAAAAACATTTGCGGCGCATCCATCGAGCGTCTGCGCAAGGAGAGGGGCATAAAGCAGCATGAGCTGGTTTCAAGAATGCAGGTGTTTGGGGTAGACATCAATCCAAGCAGCCTTTCAAAGCTGGAGGGGCAGCTTCGTATTGCTACAGATATTGAGCTTTATGCTATTTCAAAAATCTTTCAGGTATCAATGGAGGAATTGGTCAGCTTTCCGAAAAAAGAGTAAACCGCCAGCCCAACGGCTGGCGGTTTGTCATCTGTTTTACTTGTTTTTGATGTATTTGTCAATGGCCACTGCGGCCTTCTTGCCTGCGCCCATGGCCAGAATGACGGTAGCAGCGCCGGTGACGGCATCGCCTCCGGCAAAGACACCCTCTCTGGTGGTGGAGACCTCGTCCTCGCCTACCACCAGACAGCCCCGGCGGTTTGCCTCAAGTCCGGGGGTGGTGGAGCGAATGAGGGGATTGGGGCTGGTGCCCAGCGCCATGACCACGGTATCCACGTCCAGCACGAACTCACTGCCGGGAACCTCCACCGGACGGCGGCGGCCGGAGGCGTCCGGCTCACCCAGCTCCATCTGGATGCACTTGATGCCGCTGACGTGACCCTTGTCGTCGCCCAGAATCTCAACCGGATTGCACAGCAGGCGGAAGTCAATGCCCTCCTCCTGTGCGTGCTCGATTTCCTCGTTCCGGGCAGGCATCTCCTCCATGGAGCGGCGGTAGACAATGTACACCTTTTCCGCACCCAGACGCATGGCACAGCGGCAGGCATCCATGGCCACGTTTCCGCCGCCCACAACGGCAACCGCCCTGCTCTTGAGCTGGGGCGTGTCATACTCCTCCAGATATGCCTTCATCAGGTTGGTACGGGTGAGATACTCGTTGGCAGAGCATACACCTGCATAGCCCTCGCCGGGAATGCCCATGAACCGGGGCAGTCCGGCACCTGTGCCGATGAAGACGGCCTCGAAGCCCATATCCTCCATCAGCTCGTCAATGGAAAGCACCTTGCCGATGACCATGTCCGTCATGACCTCCACGCCCAGCGCCTTCAGCTTTTCCACTTCGCTTTGCACAATGGCCTTGGGCAGACGAAACTCAGGAATGCCGTAGACCAGCACGCCGCCGGCGGTGTGGAATGCCTCGAAAATCGTCACCTGATAGCCCTGCTTTGCCAGATCGCTGGCGCAGGTCAGGCTGGAGGGGCCGGAGCCTACCACTGCCACCTTGTGTCCGTTGCTCTCAGGCTGTTTGGGGAGGTCGTTGGAATGGGTACGGTGCCAGTCTGCCACAAAGCGCTCCAGACGGCCAATGCCCACCGGTTCGCCCTTTACGCCCCGGACGCACTTGCTCTCGCACTGGCTCTCCTGAGGGCAGACACGGCCTGAAATGGCGGGCAGTGCGTTGGTGGAGGTTATAATCTCGTATGCGGCCTCATAATCCCCTGCGGCAACCTTTGCGATAAACTCTGGAATGCGCACATTCACAGGGCAGCCCTGCACACAGCGGGGATTCTTGCAGTTCAGGCAGCGCTCCGCCTCCTGACGTGCCATCTCCTCCGTATAGCCCAGTGCAACCTCTTCAAAGTTATGCGCTCTGACCTCCGGTGCCTGATTGGGCATGGGGGTCTTAACGGGAGTCATATTTGCCATGTCGTTCTCCTCCTCACTGGATCAGCTCATTGCCCAGCTTATCAAAGCGGCAAAGGTGGTCACGGTTCTTCTCCGCCTCCTGCTCACGGAAGGTGGCGTTGCGGTTCATCAGCTCATCAAAGTCCACCTGATAGCCGTCGAACTCAGGGCCGTCCACGCAGGCAAACTGCATCTTGCCGCCCACCGTGACCCGGCAGCCGCCGCACATGCCGGTGCCGTCAATCATGATGGGGTTCAGGGAGACACGGGTGGGCACGCCGAAGGGCTCGGCAGTCTTGACGACGAATTTCATCATGGGTACGGGGCCGATGGCGATAATCACGTCGTACTTTTTGCCACCCTCCAGAAGCTGCTGCTCCTTGGTGGTGGTGAAGCCCTTCTCCCCATAGGAGCCGTCGTCCGTCATAATATAGAAGTTGTCACAGGCGTTTTTGAAGTCCTCTTCCAGAATGACCAGATCCTTGTTCCGAAAGCCCACGATCACGTCCGTCTCCACACCGGCATCGTGCAGACCCTTCGCCACCGGGAAGGCAATGGCAGTGCCCAGTCCCCCGCCGATGACGCAGGCGGATTTCAGCCCCTCCATCTCCGTGGGCTTGCCCAGAGGCCCCACAAAGTCCAGAAGGAAGTCTCCCTCCTCCAGCTTGGCCAGCGCACGGGTGGTCAGGCCAACCAGCTGGAAGATAATGGTAACGGTGCCCTTTTCCCGGTCAAAGCCGCCGATGGTCAGCGGCAGACGCTCGCCCTTTTCATCAATGCGCAGGATGATAAACTGTCCCGGCTGCGCCTTTCTGGCCACAAAGGGAGCTTCGATCTCCAGCAGGCAGATGGTGGGATTGAGTACTTCTTTTCGCACAATCTTATACACGTTGATTCCCTCCATACAGTATTATGGATGCCGCCGGAATACCAACGGCACCCCGCTGCGGCAAAAGGTTACAAAACGAACTGTAACAAGTTTAGCACAGGTCTTTCCTGTTGGCAACTGACATTGTGTGAAAAATCGGACGGTTTTCTCCCGGTTTTCTGGATAATCAATTGCTAACTACCTGTTGGCGTTCAGCTCATGGAGGGAAAGAGCATATCCCGTGCCCTGCTCAGCGCCGAGATCAGTGCATCCACCTCCTGCTCGGTGGTATGCCGGGAGAAGGATACCCGGAAGGCGCCCTCCCGTCTGGCCTTGTCCAGACCCATGGCGGCGTAGACATGGCTGGGCTTTCCCCGGTGGCAGGCAGACCCGGCACTGACGCACACGCCCATGTCTC
>CAJOOV010000055.1 GCA_905236265.1 uncultured Oscillospiraceae bacterium
AAGACTACGTCCGGGTATTCCTGTGCCAGTCTGTGCATGACCTCCCGCCAAAGCCGGGAGGTGGCAAGGACGTTGGCCTTGTCAACGCTGGTCACCTTATGCCTGCGAAGGCGGGCAAGCTCGAAGGCCTTGCGTCCGATGCGCTCAATCTCCATCTCGGAGTACGCCATCAGATCCGTGGCCTCCTGTCCCCGATCCTCCGTCTGATACCGCTCCCGCTTTCCGAAATAGATGCCGCCGGTCAGCTCCCGCACCATCATAATGTCGAAGCCCTGCTCCGCCGTCTCCCGCTTCAGGGGAGAGGCATCCTCCATTCCCTTGCGCATGGCCGCAGGGCGAAGGTTGGTGAACAGACCCAAATCCTTGCGGATAGCCAGAAGTGCCGTCTCAGGGCGCTGCTCTGCCGGTCTGTCACTGCCCCATCTGGGGCCGCCCACTGCTCCGAGAAGCACTGCGTCACAGCTTTTGCACACCTCCGCCGTGCCCTCCGGGTAGCTCTTGCCCACGGCATCGGTGGCGCAGCCGCCCATCAGTACGTCAACATACTGAAAATCGTGTCCGTACTTCTCCCCTACGGTATTCATCACCTTCACTGCCTCGTTGACGATCTCCGGGCCGATGCCGTCCCCCCGGATCAGTGCAATCTTAAAGCTGCTCATAGTAAAACCTCGATTCCTGAGAAATGCTGTACTTATTGTAAATGCTCTTGGGAAAAAAAGCAAGTAAGTATCACAGGAAACCGGAACAGAAACGAAAACAAGCCCGCCAACGGTCACTGGCGGACTTGGTTCTCTCCTTTTCGGTTTTTCTGATCCGGTTTCCTGCGGCGGCGGGAGGAGGAGGGGCGGCGGTGTTTCCGGGGAATCTGGTTTACCTCAATCCGCCTGCCGCCCTGACGGCAAAGGCGGAACAGGTCGTCAGGAAGTACTTCTTCGGGATACACGCAGAGCTGTCCCTGATGGCGGTGCAGTCTGTCCTCCCGGAAGGTCATCACCCCAAGGAACTTCCCATGCTCCCCGCACCGGCTGCGAGAGACATAGTAGTTATCCAACTGATACCAGTTGCCACTGCAGAGAAGACCGTCGCATTCAGGGCAGTGATAGATGCGTGCCGAACGGCTTTTCAGCCCGTCCCGAACATCGGCAAAGGAACCGCACCGCCGGCTGATGACCGGCTGCTCCTCCTGCAGCAGAATGTCCAAATCCCCTCTGGCAAGGGAGGCTGCCTCAAGGCGCTGCACCTCCCGCAGATCGTGCTCGATGCGGTCCAGCTCCGCCTCGCTGGGCAGAGCGCCAAAGCGGCGAACCAGCTCAGCGCCGATAAGAGCGGTGTAGTGGGCGTCGTTTCCGGCATCGTGGAACAGCATCTGCGACTCCAGCCCCAGCGCACTCACGGCGGCTTCAAGGGAGGTCTGATGTACGGTTTTCAGCACCAGCAGGTCAAAGGCACGCTGGAGGTCATAGATCTCCAGATCAAGATACTGCTCCATGCCGTACCAGCAAAGATTTGTGTCCAGCACTCTTGCGTCACAGGTGCCCCATGTGAAGAAGCTGGCATCCTTACCGCACCAGCGAAAGAACTCTCCTGCCACCTTTCGGAAACTGCCCGCCTTTTTCAGCTCCGCCTGCTCCATGGGAACCAGCTTTTTTACCTGATGATGGAGCTTTTTGTGGATGGTCGGTTTTACCCACGCCGAAAAAGCGTCCCCGCTGTCCTGCCAATCGTGCAGGCGGTAGGCGCCAATCTGTAAGATTTCATCAATTTTATCCGCTTCGGAGCGGGGATAGCCCTGATTCCACTCCAAGTCAAAAAACACTGTACTCATAAGAGAGATTTTAGTATATTTTCGCCTGCATGTCAATGAATCCGCCTGAGTTTTTCTACTCACTTCCGAAGGGGAAACATGGACAGCGGACTTGCTTTTCTCCGCTGTTTTATGTAAAATGGAAGAGTATGAGATTTGAGTGATAATTTTCAAAGGAGATCGTATTTATGGTCAGTGCAAAACGTCTGATCTCAACTGTTTTGGTGATCTGCCTGCTGCTGGGGCTGAGTCCGGTTACGGCTTTTGCCGCTGAATCGGAGGCCGGGGCAGAGGAGGTCGCTGTTTCCGATTTGTCTTCGGAGAAAGAGGAGACCGAAGAGGAGCCAGGTGAGCCTGTCTCTGACGCAGAACCTGAACCTGCGCAGGAGGAGACAGAGGAAGTCACACAGGAGCCTGTAGAGCCTGCGACAGAGGCAGGCGTTGAAGAGCCGACCCAGCCGGAGGAGGAGCCTGCCCCGGAAGAGGAAAGCGCCGCAGATGACCCCACACAGGCGCAGGAGACGGAGGATGAACCACCGGAGGAGGAACCGTCGAAGGAGGACCCGTCGGAGACAGTGACCTCAGAGGAGATTACGGAGTCTGTGGCGGACGAGCCTTTGAACGACTCCCTGTCTGTGACAGAGAAGACGCTTGCTCTTCGCTATGATGACCGCTATTCCTTTGCCGATGCGTATCCCGGATACTCTATTCTGCAAATCGAAACAAAAAAAGTCTGGTCTTATCGTGTGGAGCAGGGTATGAAAACGGATATACAGGATGCCGCTGTGCTGATAACAAACGGGAAGTCAGATACCGATGTGATCGCAGTGGGAACGGGGGTCGCCAGAGTGCTGCTTGTCCCCGGCGATTCCCTTGCCAGAGCAAAAAAGGCGCTGCAGGCAGGGCACATTTTTGACCGCTCCGCTCCGCTCCCAAAGGGAGAGGTGCCGATTCCCTGCATCAGTGTAACAGTCACGGTAAAGGCCGCAAAGCTGACCCTGTTCTTCCTCGCCGGTCAGAGCAATATGGAGGGGCTTTGCAACGGCGGCGGCTGGGCAAGGGACTCCATTGTCTGTACGCCCGGCACGGTGTATTCCACTTACCTTCCCGCTGCCATGGAGGATGCGGGGAGGGCTTCCTATGTCGCCGGGGGACGAAAGCCCTCTCCGCTCACCTCAGCAGGAGACGACGGCTGGGAGGGCAGGGTACAGGCATATCTCCCCGCCTCCCTTACCTCAAACAGCTCCCTGAAAAAAACCGCCCTTGCCTACCCTCTCAACGCCCTGACCGGCGACGGCTCCGGTAAAACCGGCCCAGACAGTGCCATCGGGTACGAGTGGAACCGTCTCACAGGGGACAAGGTCTGGCTGGTCAATGTGGCATGGAGCGGCTCCTCTATCCGCAACTGGCAGCCGGGAAAGCCCTGTTTTGAGCGTGCTTTTGCCGCTATGCAGCAGACGGTTCAGATCTATTGGGCTGAGCTGAGCGCCGGGCATTTTGAGCGTGGAACCACTGCCATGTACTGGCTTCAGGGGGAGGCTGACCGCACCATTTCCGCCGAAAACTATACTGACTGCTTCGAGAGCATGTTGAACGGCTTGAAGCAGGCGGGCAAGATCAATTATACCGGAATCATTTCTGTCCGTTCCGCCATGAATTCCCAAAACAACTATCAGGGGGCGGAAGACCTTTATCTCACCGGCCCCCGTATCTCCCAGTATGCCATTGCCGCAGATGCGAACTATCCCACCGTTTTTATGGTGAGTAATGCCAACGAGAGCTGGATTGGAGATCAGGAAGTTAAGGACTATTTCTCCGATGCCTATCCGGGAGGACGGCTGGATTATCCCGGACGAGCCGGGGCAAACCGCACCCTGCCTGTCACGGCTGCGGCCGTCCACAGCTATATCCACTATACCCAGCTTGGCCATAACGAGAACGGTCTGACTGCCGCCAGAGGGATGTATGAGGCAATCCAGGGTTCGGCAAAGCCTCAGAGCGTCACCTGGCGCTATGTGAAGGGCAATCACTTCGCCGTTGCAACGGTATTGCCCAGAAAGTCCATTGTTGCGGTTCCCGTTGTCTCTCCTGTTTACACCGCCAAAAAGGTGAAGCTGAGCTATGACACCAAACAGGTGAGGTACACCCCCGCCACAGGCGCACTCACCTCTGTCAACGGCGCTTATACCACCGTCACCGCAAGCTACGGGAAAACGGCATTGTCAACCATGACCATGCGAAGCTGTGCTTCGCCTGCCGGATTGAAGGCTGTCAACACCACTGCCGGGGTCAGTGTGAGCTGGACGGCTGTGAAGAATGCCCAGAAGTACCGTGTCTATTATAGGACCGGAAACGGGAGCTGGGTCGGCGCAGGAGTCACCGCCGGAACCCAGTTCTTAATCCGGAGTCTGAAGAGCGGGACGAATTACAGATTTACAGTACGCTGTGTAGACAGCAAGGTGACGGTCTTTACCAGCGGATTCGACCCCGCCGGGGTGAGCGTGACCTATATTGCTGCCCCCGTCATTCAAAGGCTTCAGGCGGGTAAGGGCAGTGTCACCCTCACATGGTCAAAACGTCCCGGTGCAGCCCTCTACCGTGTCTTCTATAAGACGGCAAACGGGAGCTGGGTGAGAGCGGGAGACACGAAGGCAGTCAGCATGAGCGTGAAAAATCTGCCCCGAGGCAATTATACCTTTACTGTTCGCTGTCTCAGCGCAGATAAGAAGAGCTATACCAGCAGCTATTATGCCGCAGGAAAGCAGGTCAGCGTAAGCAGATAGACCAAAAGAATAGAACGCTGCCTCTGCAAGGCTCCGAGAGCCCGGCAGAGGCAGCGTCTTTTTGTCTTAGTTCCGGCGAAGGTCAGTCCTCCAGCAGCATGAGGCACCCATCGTCGTCATATTTCAGGGTTTTTACGTTGAACTTCTGGCTCCTGATAATCTCGTTCAGCTTGATCTCCTCTGTAATCGTGCCGATAAAGGTATAGCTGACGCCGTGTTTTTTTGCCCGTCCGGTGCGGCCGATGCGGTGGATGTAATACTCGTGCTCGTCCGGGACATCGTAGTTAAATACCACATCCACATCGTCAATATCCAATCCCCGTGCCGCCACGTCAGTGGCTACCAGCACTCTGAGCTTTCCGTTGCGGAAGGCGGTGAGGGTTTTCTCCCGGTTTTTCTGGGGAATGTCGCCGTGGATCGGCTGGGCAGAGAAGCCGCTCTGCTGCAGTCTGGCCGCCAGACGGTCGGTCATATTCTTTGTGTTGCAAAAGGCAATGGCACGCTCATAGCTGCCCCCCTGCAGCAGTCCCACCAGAGTGTCAAACTTTTGGCTCCTGTCAGAGAGCAGAATGCGGAACTGCTGAATATCAGGCCGGTTCTCCGCCACGGGACGGACAGTAATCTCCACCGGGTCACGCTGATAGACCCAGGAGATGTCCATGACCTCCCGGCTGATGGTGGCAGAGAACAGCCCCAGATTCTTCCGGTTGGGCATGGAGTCCAGTATCTTTGTCACATCGTCGATGAAGCCCATGTCCAACATACGGTCTGCCTCGTCCAATACCACTGTCTTCACATGATCCAGCCGGACGGTGCGCCG
>CAJOOV010000056.1 GCA_905236265.1 uncultured Oscillospiraceae bacterium
GGTCGTTGTCGTCAACGACAACGGAATGAGCATTAAGCGCAATGTGGGCGGAATGTCCAAGCTGCTTCGCCGCCACCACTTAAAGCCCACCTATCTGGGCTTTAAGCGCTGGTATCGTGATTTTACAGGGCGGCTTCCCGGCGGACGGAGGCTCTATGCCCTGACTCACAGGATTAAAAAAGCGATCAAAGGAACCCTCCTCCCGTGCAGTATGTTCGAGGACATGGGCTTCACCTATCTCGGACCAGTGGACGGGCACAATCTCAGCGAGCTGACCCGGCTTCTCGCCTACGCAAAGCAGTTGGAAGGCCCCACCCTGCTGCATATCCGCACCGTGAAGGGAAAAGGCTACCCTCCTGCGGAGAAGACACCTGCCAGATATCACGGTGTCAGTCCCTTTTCTCCCCAAACCGGGGAGCCTTTGAAGCCCTCCGGCGTAGATTTCTCCGCTGTCTTTGGGGAGAGTCTGTGCGCATTGGCGCAGCAGAACGAAAACCTTGTGGCCGTCACCGCTGCCATGGAGAGCGGCACCGGACTGACGGAGTTTGCCGAGCGCTATCCCCGGCGCTTTTTTGACGTGGGAATTGCAGAGGGTCACGCCGTCAGTATGTGCGCAGGCATGGCAAGGCAGGGGATTGTCCCGGTCTTTGCGGTCTATTCCACCTTCCTGCAGCGCTGCTATGACATGCTTATACATGATGTGGCCATTCAAAAGCTCCATGTGGTGCTGTGTGTGGATCGGGCAGGACTGGTGGGTGCCGACGGAGAGACGCATCAGGGAACCTTCGATATTGCCATGCTGACCTCCGTTCCCCATATGCAGGTGTTTGCCCCTGCCAGCTTTGCCGAACTGCGCTCCATGCTGGATTGTGCGGTAAACCACGCCGAGGGGCCTGTCGCCGTGCGCTATCCCAGAGGGGGAGAGGAAGGATACTGTGAGGACAACTCCCCTTCTCCCACCGTTGTCCTGCGCCGGGGCAGGGATATGACGCTGGTGAGCTACGGTACTCTCATCGGTGAAGTGCTCTCAGCGGCAGAGGAGCTGGAAAAAAGTGGAATATCCTGTCAGGTGATAAAGCTCAACCGCATCTTCCCGCTGGACAGCGGACCGGTGCTGGACAGTGTTAAAGAGACCGGGCGGCTTACCGTTGTGGAGGAAGTCGCCTCGCGGGGCTCGGTGGGGAAGGATCTTGCCGCCCAGCTCTGCGCCCTGAACGTGAAAATCAAACGCCTGCGCCTCCTCAATGCAGGAGACGGGCTTGTCGTCCACGGCAGCGTGGCACAGCTTCGCCGTCTGCTGGGACTGGATCGGGAACATATCGTCTCTACCATCAAGGAGGCAATGGCATGAGCAAAATCAGACTGGATCAGGCTTTGGTGCAGCAGGGCTGGGCGGCCACCCGCCAGAAGGCGCAGGCTGTTATCATGGCGGGTCAGGTCTTTTCCGGTGGAAAGCGGCTGGACAAGTGCGGGATGCAGATTGCGCCGGACACAGTGCTGGAGGTGCGTGGAAACCCTCTGCCCTATGTGAGCAGGGGCGGTCTGAAGCTGGAAAAGGCGATGCAGCTCTGGCCGCTGACGCTGGAGAACAAAATCTGTATGGACTGCGGCGCCTCTACCGGCGGCTTTACCGACTGTATGCTGCAAAACGGCGCCAGCAGGGTGTATTCCGTGGATGTGGGATACGGTCAGCTGGACTGGAAGCTGCGCTGTGATGCAAGGGTAGTCAATATGGAGCGAACCAACGCCCGCTACCTCACCCGTGAACAGATTCCGGAGCCGCTGGATTTTGTGTCCGTGGATGTCTCCTTCATCTCGCTGGGGCTGATTCTTCCTGCGCTGCGTCCCCTTTTGAAGGAGCACGGGCAGCTCGTCTGCCTGATTAAGCCCCAATTCGAGGCCGGCAGGGAAAAGGTGGGAAAGAAGGGAGTCGTTCGTGACCCCGCCGTTCACCGTGAGGTGCTGGAGCAGTTTCTCACCCACGCCGCTGACAACGCCCTCACCGTCTGCGGTCTGACCTTCTCCCCCATCCGGGGTCCTGAGGGAAACATTGAATATCTGGGCTGGCTGGAGGCGGACGGCGGACAGGAGCAGATTCCTGACCTTGCCGAGTTGGTGCGCCAGTCCCATGAAGCATTGGAGAATCCAAGATGAAAGTGATACTCAGTCCCAACCCCTATCGGGACAAGGGCTTAAAAGCCGTCCGGGAGGCGGGTAAGATTCTGGCAGAGGAGGGCATTGCATGGAGCATCTGCCTGCCCTTTCAGCCGGAATTTGGCTATGAGATCCCGGAGGAGATCCGGCTGCGGGACATACGCAGGGAGGCGCAGAGCGCAGATCTGCTGATCTGCTTCGGCGGCGACGGCACCATCCTCCACTCCGCAAAGCTGGCCGCCGAGTTTCAGATCCCCATTCTCGGCGTCAATATGGGCAGCGTGGGCTTTATGGCGGAGCTGGAGCACGGAGAGCTGAAGCTGCTTCGGAGGCTGAAGGACAGGGACTATACCTGTGAAAAGCGAATGCTGATGGATGTGCGGGTGCTTCGGGACAGGAGGGTGGTTTTGCAGGATACCGCCCTCAACGATGCCACCGTGACACGGGGAGGCATTGGCAGGGTGATCGAGCTGTCCGTCTACGGCGACAGGAGCAAAATCATGGAGTTTACCGGTGACGGTGTGATTGTCTCTACCCCCACCGGCTCCACAGCCTATTCCATGGCTGCAGGAGGCCCCATTGTAGAGCCTACAGCGGAAAACC
The DNA here is from genome assembly GCA_905236265.1 of uncultured Oscillospiraceae bacterium. Classification (GTDB taxonomy): domain Bacteria; phylum Bacillota; class Clostridia; order Oscillospirales; family Oscillospiraceae; genus Onthomonas. Next base: position 2,758 of record CAJOOV010000056.1, read on the forward strand.
TGATTATCACGCCCATCTGTGCCCACGCACTTCAGGCCAAGAGCTTTGTCGTAGCGCCGGAGCGGGTCATTGCAGTGCGTACCAGCCGCCAGAGCCGGAAGACCGCCTACCTCTCCACAGACGGAGGCAGAGCCTTCCGCCTGAACAGCGGGGACATTGTGGAGATGCGCAATTCCGGGCGGCATATCGAGCTGGTCCGGCTGACCGGGCGCAACTTCTATGATATTGTCAACCAAAAGCTGGGAAAGAGTTGAACGCTATGAAAGAGAGCCGACAACAGGCGATTATGGATATTATCACCGGGCAGGATGTGGAAACGCAGGAGCAGCTCCTCGCCCTGCTGCGTCAGCGAGGTATTCAATGCACGCAGGCTACCATTTCCCGGGACATTAAGGAATTGCAGTTGGTCAAGGAGCTCAGTCCGGAGGGGCATTACCGCTATCTCATCTCCGGGCGCAAGGGAGACGGGGAGCATGACCTGCGTCTGCAAAACATCTTCCGGGAGGGCGTCATCAGCGCTGCCGCCGCCCAGAACCTGATTGTGATTAAGACCATGCCGGGTCTGGCCAACGCCGCCGCCGCCGCACTGGACCGCATGAACATCAGTAATATGATAGGCACCCTTGCAGGGGACGACACTGCGCTGCTGATTATGGACAGCGCCCACGCAGCGGAGAGCTTTTGCGGCGAGATTCGGGCGATGCTGCGGTAAGCCCGGCTGTTCAGACAAAGGAGGGGAGCGGATGCTCTCTTTATTGCATATCGAAAATATAGCGGTCATCCAGAGTGCGGACATTCAGTTTGACCGGGGCTTCAATGTCCTCACAGGCGAGACCGGTGCAGGCAAGAGCATTGTCGTGGATTCCATTGACGCCATTCTGGGAGGCAGAACCAGCCGGGATCTGATTCGTACCGGTGCAAAGGCAGCAGTGGTCACCGCTCAGTTTGTGGAGGTTGCTCCGCTGCCATGGCTGGAGGAGAACGGTTTCCGTGCAGAAAACGGAGAGCTGGTGCTGCAGCGCCAGATCCAGCAGGGGGGACGTAATATCTGCCGCCTAAACGGCAAGCCGATCTCCGTCTCCCAAATGCAGGAGCTGGGCAGGCAGCTTATCAATATCCACGGACAGCACGACGGCCAGCAGCTCTTGGATCCGGTGAGCCATCTGTCCTATCTGGACAGCTTCGGAGAGACCGCTCCCTTTTTGGAGCGCTTCCAGTCCAGCTACCGCCTTGTGGCCGATTTGAGCCGTCAGATCAGCCGTCTGCAAATGGATGAGGCAGAGAAAGCCCGGCGCATGGACGCCCTTGACTTCCAGATTCGTGAACTGGAACGGGCTGATCTAAAGCCCGGCGAGGACGAGGAGCTTTCCCAGCGCCGTCAGGTGCTCCGCAACGCAGGCAAACTGATGGACGGACTGAACGAGTCCGGCTTCGCCCTGTCCGGCGGCGATGAGTCCGAAGGCGTTCTTGACCTGCTGGATCGAGCCGAGGGCGCTCTGCGCTCTCTGGGCAGGTATTCAGAGGAGCTGTCAGGTCTTGCTGACCGGCTGCTGGAGACACGTTACGAGATTGCGGACGTAGCCGAGATGGTGGAGCAGCAGCGGGATGCGCTGGATGTGTCCCCCGGAGAGCTGGATCAATTGGAGGGGCGGCTGGATTTAATCTACCGCCTGCGGAAGAAATACGGCAATACAGTGGAGGAGATGCTCGCCTATCTGGAGCGCTGCAAGGCGGAGCGGGAGCAGATTCAATACGCCGATGACCAGATCGTCAGGCTGGAGAAGAAGCTGGACGCTGCCCTTGCGGAAACCCGGCAGCAGGGCGCTGCCCTCTCCGATGCCCGAAAGGAAGCAGCGGAGCGGATGCAGCAGCGGATTCAAAGAGAGCTTGCGGATCTGGACATGCCAAAGGTTCGTTTTCAGGTGGATTTTGCCCCAAAGGAGGGACAGTACCACATGGACGAGACAGGTATGGATGAGGTGCAGTTTCTCATGTCTGCCAACGTGGGTGAGGACTTAAAGCCCATTCACAAGATTGCCTCCGGCGGTGAGCTGGCGAGAATCATGCTGGCATTAAAGAATGTTCTGGCCGAAAACGAGGACATTGCCACACTGGTTTTTGACGAGGTGGACACCGGTGTGTCCGGACGTGCCGCCCAGAAGGTCGCCCGCAAGATGTCCGAGGTCGCTGCACACAAGCAGGTGCTCTGCGTCACCCATCTGCCCCAGATTGCCGCCATGGCAGACGTTCACTTCTCCGTGGAAAAGGGCGAGCGGGATGGGCGAACCTATACCGCCGTTGAACAGCTGACCATTCAGCGGCGTCAGCAGGAGCTTGCCCGGCTCTCCGGCGGCGAGGAGATCACCGACGCACTGCTCCACTCCACCGGAGAGATGCTGGAGCAGGCGCAGCTTTGGAAACGCAGCCATAGGGGGAATCAGCCTTGAACCGCTTAAACAGAACTACCCAGACCATGACAAGGTGGATCACCGTGGTCATGGGTGTGACAATTCTTCTGACACTGGTTGGAATCCTGCTGTTTCAGGCGGGACGGATGGGATTGTCGGAGAGTCATGTGGTAGAGGACATGAAGGCCCGTCTGGAGCAAAGCGGGGCTGACCCCGGTGACTACCAGTATATGACCTCCAAGACAGACCGCCTCTATGTCGTGCTGGCATGGCAGGATACACAGCCACGCAACGGCGGCTATACTCTTTATGTCAACCGCCCCGGATTTGATTTCGGCTGGCACTTCCAGACCTCTGACGAGCTGGGGGAGGGCGTGGTGCAGGCTGAAGCGGAGGGGTACGGCGCTGTCTGGCTCACCTTCAACTCTGACGGCGCAATTCATCGTGTGGTCTACGGTGACGGAACCGAACGCATTGTGGGCGGCTATCCGCTGGTAGACACCGCCTCGAATCTGCACCTGTTTGACGAGCAGGGGCAGGAGATCGTCGTGCTGGAGAAGCCGGAGGGTTGACAATACCCGTTTTTATGTGTTACTATACAGTCGTTGATTGCGTTGATGAGGCAAAGTAGTATGGCTTCCTCTGTTCAGAGAGCCCCCGGCTGGTGGAAGGGGGAGAGAGCGCCCTATGAATACCCCTCGGAGCAGCCCCCTGAACGGCTCTGCCCAGTAGGGTGTGGTCGGGTGCGCCCGTTACAGCGTCGGAGTTTGTTGGAACTCCCTGAGGTTCTGTGTGTGAACGCAGGACGAACCAGAGGTGGTACCGCGTAGAGAATACGCCCTCTGTCCCAAGCGGACAGGGGGCTTTTTGCTGCCTCCTGTCAATCATCACAAGGAGGTCAATTGATATGGGAATCTATGAAGAGCTGCAGCAGCGGGGGCTGATTGCCCAGGTCACAAACGAGGAAAAGGTGCGGGAGATGCTCAACAACGGTCAGGCAACCTTCTACATTGGCTTTGACCCTACGGCGGACTCCCTGCATGTGGGGCACTTTATGGCGCTGTGTCTCATGCGCCGCCTGCAAAAAGCCGGAAACCGTCCCATTGCCCTGCTGGGCGGCGGCACCGGCATGATCGGAGACCCCTCCGGCAAGAGTGAGATGCGGAAGGTACTGACAAAGGAGACCATTGAACACAATATCGAGTGCTTTAAAAAACAGATGAGCCGCTTCATTGAGTTTGGCGAGGACAAGGCCATCATGGTCAATAACGCCGACTGGCTGCTGAACCTGAACTATGTGGATTTGCTGCGGGAGGTAGGCGCCTGCTTCAGCGTGAATAATATGCTCCGGGCAGAGTGCTACAAGCAGCGCATGGCTAACGGTCTGAGTTTTCTGGAGTTCAACTACATGATTATGCAGGCCTATGACTTCTACACCCTCTACCAGCGCTACGGCTGCAACTTCCAGTTCGGCGGTGATGACCAGTGGAGCAATATGCTGGCCGGGCGTGAGCTGATTCGCCGGAAGCTGGGTGGCGACACGGAGGACAAGGCGGAGAGCATGACCATCACCCTGCTGCTGAACGCACAGGGTCAGAAGATGGGCAAAACCGTGGGCGGTGCCGTGTGGCTCGACCCGGACAAGACCTCTCCCTATGACTTCTTCCAGTATTGGCGCAATGTGGACGACGCTGACGTTATCAAGTGCCTGAAAATGCTCACAGACGTGACGCTGGACGAAATTGCCGTCATGGAGAGCTGGAAGGACAGCAAGCTGAACGAGGCGAAGGAAATCCTCGCCTTTGAGCTGACCAAGCTGGTTCACGGGGAAGAGGAGGCCGTAAAGGCACGGGAGACCTCCCACAGCCTCTTCGGCGGCGGCGGTGCTGCGGCCAATATGCCGGAGACAGTGGTTGCTGCGAGCAACCTCACCGACGGCAGCATCTCCCTGATTAAGCTGCTCACCCTCACCGGCATTGCCTCCTCCAACGGCGATGCCCGCAGGCA
>CAJOOV010000057.1 GCA_905236265.1 uncultured Oscillospiraceae bacterium
CGTATTCCTCATATTTGTGGTTGACATAGAAGATCACAGCGTCATACTGCCTGCTGTACTCCCCGTAGGTCACATGATAGACGCTGTAGGACAGGGGCAGGTCGTCAAACAGGCGGAAAATCTCCGAGGCGTGAGCAATGCGGCTCTCCGAGGAGATTTTATTGTCGTGGTCTGCGTGAAGCCGCATCTCGCTCATTTTTGCCTGCTCGTCCAGATCCTGACACTCCGAGAACAGGGTGAAGCCCACGGAGAGATACAGGGTGAGGGGTACGCCCCCCACGCTTCGGATGGACTCTCCAATGGCCTTGATTCTCGTGCGCATATCGTGGGCTTCGTCACGGTTCTCCACCTGATGGAGGACGACGAACTTGTGCCCGGAATAGCGCCCCACGGCGGACACCCTGCCGAAATCCCGCTTCAGCGCCTTTCCCAGCGCATTGAGAACCTTGTCCCCGAAGTCAAAGCCGTACTGTTCGTTAATCATATTAAAATCGTTGATGGAGATATGGATGCGCACAAAGTCCTTTCCCCGCAGGTAGAACTCGTCGTGGAAGGCGGAGGCCTCTTCGGACACGCCTCTGGAATTGAGCAGCCCGGTGAGGATGTCCCGGCGGAAGGTATCGCTGCCCCGCTTGTCGTTGAGGGTGAGAAGCTCCTTGTCGATAAAATAGCCCATCAGTCCCCTGATCTCCCCGTTTTCGTTATAAAGGGGCATTTTACTGGCAAGAATCTCCCGGTTTTCTCCCTTGCGCATACACTGGCCGGGCATATTGTGATAGGTTACGCCCTCGTGAATGACCTGATACTCGTCGTTTTTGTACCGGTCAGGGTGAACGTGCCAGCCCAGCTCCTCATCGTTTTTGCCGATAATCTCCTCTGCGTTGGAAAAGCCGTAGTAATCCAGAAAGGCCTTGCTTGCGCCCAGAAACCGCCGTTCCCTGTCCTTCCAGAAGATGCGCAGCAGATCGGAATGAACAAGATCGTTCCAAAGGCTGGCAGGGGAGTAGGGGTCATTCCCCTGCTCCTGAGAGGCATTGCTCACCAGATGCTGGTTCAGCCCGTCGTGGACATTGCGAACCAGCATAAAATACTGCTCCTCGTCGATTTTCAGCAGCGTATACTCCCTCCAAGCGTATTGGCCATGGCGGATACTGGTTCTAAACACCTCCGAAAAGCTGGCGCAGGCGGTCTCCCGGAACCGTGCCAGAGCATTCTCCGGCCGGAACAGGTCAATATACCGGTTCTGGTCATCCGGGTAGAGGTATTTCCGGGCGTACTCCTCCAGAAGGCGGCTGATGCCCTGTCTGCCGGAGAGCAGGTCCTCCCGTGTGGCGGTGTAGAGGGGGCGTATGGTGTCCTCGGCCATGTTTACCAGCGTGACCCGCTCAAACAGGGCGTAGATGCGCCGGACGGAGTCATCCAGATAGCCCGTGTTCTCCGACTGGGAATCCTTGGTGAGGTTGGTAATGCGAATCAGCACGCAGTACCGGTCGTGGGCGGCGGCCATGCGCTTTGCCTGAATCTCATAGTATTGCTCCCCAGAGGTGAACAGCATCCTGCCCTGTCCCCCGGCTCTCACGGAGTCCATCAGGTTCACCAGCTTTTCGGAGATCCGCTGGTAGCTCTGTCTCTGGCAGATCATCTCCTGCGTAAAGACATCAGAGAACATGCCGGTGCTGTACGCCGTCTGCTCGAAGGCGGTGTTGTAAAACAGCACCTTGAACCAATCCGCCGAAAACTCCCCCAGAGCGAGGGGGATACTGTTGAGCTGCCTTGCCGAGGAGATTGCGTCACGCTCCTCGCGGGTGAGGAAGGGGACTGCGCTGAGATAGTCGATTCTGCCGATGTCGTCATAATACTGCCTGTCCTGAGGCGGCTCAATGGCAATGCCCTGACGCTGCATGTTTTCCAGCGCCTGATCGTAGGGCATGGGCTTACCGAACAGATACCCCTGCGCCTTCTCGCAGCCAATATCCCGGAGATAGGAGAACTGCTCCTCTGTCTCCACGCCCTCCACCAGCGTATGCACGTCGATTCTCTTGGCCATCTCCACAACGGCGGTGGCAATCTGTCTGGAGCGCAGGGTGAAGGGGCGCAAAAAGCACATGTCCAGCTTCAGCTCGTCAAATTCAAATTCCTTCAGGGCGTTCAGGGAGGAGTAGGCGCTTCCGAAGTCGTCCATCCAGATCTGATAGCCGTTGGAGCGGAACTGATCCACAATGCCCTTCAGCAGCTCCTTCTGCTCCGCCATGACGCTCTCGGTAATCTCAAAATAGATAAAGTCATGGGGAATCTGATAGTCGCTGACAATGTGATCCGCCACGGAAAACACATCGCACAGGGTGAAGTCCAGCCGGGAGAGATTGACGGAGACGGGGATGGGCATTTCCCCGCTGGTGAGGCTGCTGCGCAGGCGTGCGCAGACCTGCCGGAGAATAGCGGCGTCAAGGAGATGAATCAGCCCCTCCCGTTCCAGAACGGGGATAAACTCATCCGGGTAGATCATGCCCAGCTCCGGGTCAATCCACCGTGCCAGCGCTTCAAAGCTGCAAAGCTGTCTGGAAGAGGTGCGTATGACAGGCTGATAGAACGCCTGAATCTGATGCAGGTCAATCGCCCTCTGATAGTTCTCTTTGATGAATCCTTCCAGATTCCGTCCCATAGGTATCCCTCCGAACATGAATGCCGTTTGCCTGTCCCATTGTTTTGATACCAGTTTATCACAAGTTATCACATATTACCATTGTTTGAACCGATTATTCAAGAAGCTGGGCAAATTTTTTTTGCATGAGGGGCAGAGCGCACCCTCCCGGCGCAATTTTACGATTATCTGCCCAAAAAGCTACCAATTGGGCTTCCAATCCTGTATAATACGGGAAACGGGATTGAATCAGACAGAGAATTGCGAGCGGGAACAGGAGAGATACCATGACACAGGCAAGACGAATCCTCTTTTTTGACATTGACGGCACGCTGGCCATGCCGGGAGACGACCCCAGCGAAGCGGTGGTCAGCGCCATGCGCAGCGCCCGGCGCAAGGGGCATCTGCTCATCCTCAGCACCGGGCGAACGGAAGAGATGGTGCCTGCGGCGGTGGAGCAAATCGGCTATGACGGCTACATCTACAGCGCCGGTGGCAGAAGCGTGGTGAATGGGGTGGAGCTGTCCTCCCATACCATGGAGCCCGCCCGTGTCCGGGCAATCGTGGCGGCGCTGCAGGACGTGGAGGGCTGCTTTTTCACCATGGAGTGCAGGCAGGGAAGCTATCACAGCGATGTGAGCGCTCTGAACCTCACTGACCTTGGCGACGGTCAGGGCAGCTCGGAGCTGCTGCGGCTGGTTCAGCTTATGAAGGACACCCCCGCACGGCTGATTTCCCGCTATCAGGGGGAGGACGTGTATAAGATCAGCTTTTTCTGTACCCGCCGGGCCTATATGGACAAGGCGGAGGCAGTGCTCTCCCCGCTGGGAAAGGTGGTGCGCTTTGAGGGACTGCTGGCAGTGAGCGAGGTCTGCGCCGGGGAGATCACCGCTCCGGGCATTGACAAGGGGCGCTCCCTGCGGGAAATCTGCGCATACTTCGGGGCGCCCGTCTCTCAGTCCGTCGCCTTCGGGGACAGCATGAACGATGCGGAGATGCTCACTGCAGCCGGAATCGGCGTGGCCATGGGCAACGCCGAGCAGCGGCTGAAGGCGCTGTCAGACAGGGTGTGCGAGCGCTGTCAGGAGGACGGCGTGGCGAAGGAGCTGGAGCGGCTGGGACTGTGCTGAAGGGCAGGAAACGATTTCATGCCCTTTCCATAATGCCCTTGACAAGCAGTCAGAACTGCGCTACAATCTCTTTGCTGACACAATGTCAATTTCGATCTGACAGACGGATAACAGGAGGCTGTGAACCATGAGGGAAAAAATCGTGCAGACCGCAGGCAGAAACCAGTTAGGGGACTTTGCCCCCATGTTTGCCCATCTCAATGACGACGTGCTTTTCGGAGAGGTATGGAACGAGGAGGCAATCAGC
>CAJOOV010000058.1 GCA_905236265.1 uncultured Oscillospiraceae bacterium
GGCAAGGGCATCACCACCACCAAGCTGGACGATTTTTGCAAAATCTTCCACTGCAGGGTGGAAGACCTGATTGAATATGTTGAGGACGAGTAGACCCGGCTGGCTCCAAAGGGAGTTTGGCCGGGTTTTCCTTGACCCCTCCCGCCTGATGTGGGACAATAGGGGAAAGGAGGCAGGAGCCATGTCAACAAAGCATCTCTGGGAGCAGTACGCCGCCCGTGGCCGGTGGCAGGCGGGAGCGGTCTACAACGACCTGCCCCCGCTGGAGCGGGACAGGCTCACCCGGCGGCACATCGTCTTTTTCGGTCAGGTGCAGGGCGTGGGCTTTCGCTACCGCTGCAAGCTCCACTGCGACGCTCTGGGCATCACAGGCTGGTGTAAAAACCGCACGGACGGCACGGTGGAGGGAGAATTTCAGTCCGACCCCCTCCGGCTGGGGCTGCTGCTCACCGCCTTGCAGAGCCAGCAGTGGGTGCATATCCGGCGCATGGAGACCCAAACGATTCCCCTTTGCCCCGGAGAAGCGGCATTTCGTGTCCTGCGCTATTAGTATTTTTTCCCTTTCGTTCACTTTTCTCTCATATTCTGCGCCTTTACCCTTGCGTTTCCCTTCCACATGCGATATAATGCAGGGGTAAAAATGCGCACTGTCTGAGGGGGAGGCGGTTTTTCCTCCGGTTCCCCGTTTTGGCACCGTTGCTGACAGTCTGATTTCCTTTTGAGAGGTTGAGCAGTATGGCATATAGAAGACTGGGCGAACTGCTGCTTGCAGCGAAGATGATTACGGAGGAAGATCTCCAACGTGGTCTTGAGCTTCAGAAGGGCAGCAAAAAACGTCTGGGTTCCGTGCTGATTGAAAACGGCATCATCACGGAGGATGATCTGATTAATGCGCTGCAGATGCAGCTGGGTATCGAATACGTTGACCTGACAAAAATCAATATCCCCATCGAGATGGCTCAGGTGCTGCCGAAGAACATCGCCAAGCAGTATCAGGTCGTCCCCGTGCGGGTGGTCAAGGACGAGCTCTACCTTGCCATGAGCGACCCTCTGAACTTCTATGCCATTGAGGAGGTTCGTAAGGCTGTGCGCCGCAAGGTGGTGCCTGTGGTGGCCACTGCCAATGCCGTGGAGCACTCCATACTGGTGCTGTACGGCAACGAGGGCGCAGCCAAGGCCATTGAGGAGATGCGCCGTGAGGTGGCCGCCTCCGGCGATGCAACGCCTGCCCAGGACACCTCCTTCGCCTCCAACCAGCTGGGCGACGACGGCAACTCCGCCCCCGCCATCCGTCTGGTGAACTCCATCATTGAGCGTGCCATTACCGAGCGTTCCAGTGATATTCACATGGAGCCCAGAGAGCACGAGTTCAAAATCCGCATGAGAATCGACGGTCTGATGCGTGACATTCTGGAGGTGCCCAAGGATTTACAAAGCGCCGTCATCTCCCGTATCAAGATCATGTCCGGCATGGACATCGCCGAGCGGCGTATCCCGCAGGACGGACGCTTTAACGTGCGTATCAAGGGCAAGGCCTTTGACCTTCGTGTCTCCACCCTGCCCACGGTGTACGGCGAGAAGATCGTCTGCCGTCTGCTGGATAAGTCCGGCACCCGTGCCAGCAAGGAGACCATCGGCCTCACCGGTGCGGATCTGGAAAAGTACGAGAAGATGGTCAAGTGCCGCAACGGCGTGATTCTGATTGTGGGCCCCACCGGCTCCGGCAAGTCCACCACCATGTACTCCATCATTGACGAGCTGAACACGGACACGGTGAACATGGTCACGCTGGAGGACCCGGTGGAATACAATATTGACGGCGTGAATCAGGTGCCCATCAACGAAAAGACCGGCATGACCTTCGCCAACGGCATCCGTGCCATCCTGCGTCAGGATCCGGACATCATCGCCGTGGGCGAGATCCGTGACGGCGAGACCGCTGAAATTGCCATGCGCTCCGCCATCACCGGCCACGTCGTGCTCTCCACCATCCACACCAACGACGCTGTGGGCACCATCGAGCGTCTCAGGGACATCGGCGTCGCCCCCTATCTGATTTCCAGCGCCATGAAGGGCATTATCTCCCAGCGCCTTGTGCGCCGCATCTGCCCCCACTGCCGGGAGGCATACACCCCGGACGAGGAGGAGCTGCAAAGCGTGGGCATCGCCCCGGAGCCGGGCATCCAGTTCTATCGGGGCAAGGGCTGCCCCCACTGCTTCAACAGCGGCTATATGGGACGTATCGCCGTGTTTGAAATGCTGCTGATTAACCACCACATGCGCCAGATGATCGCCGCAGGCTACACCCGTGAGCAGATCGAGGCGGAGCTGAGCAAGCCCGATTCCGGCTTCGTCTCCCTGCAGGACAATGCCCGCCGTCTGGTGAAGGAGGGCATCACCACTACCTCAGAGATGCTGCGTGTCACCGCAGAGGAGGATTAAACCGATATGATGACAGTAGACGAGCTGGTCGCAATGGCCCGCAGAGACAATGCCAGCGACATACACCTAGTTTGCGGCATTCCCCCCAAGTACCGTGTGGACGGTCAGCTGGAAAACATGTCCGAGGAAGTGCTGGACATGGACGACTGCTTCGAGCTGGCCAAGTGGCTGGCCAAGGACGGCTGGGAGGAATACAACCGGGTGGGCGAGCTGGACGCCGCCGACACCTTTGCAGGCAACCGCTGCCGTATCCATATCTTCCGCCAGCAGGGCATTCCCTCCGTGGCGCTGCGTCTGCTGCAGGATAAGATTCCCGATTTGAGCAAGCTGGGACTGCCCGCCGCCGCCATGAACCTCACCGGGCTGCACAAGGGCATCGTCCTCGTCACCGGCGAGACAGGCTCCGGTAAGTCCACCACCCTTGCCGCCCTGCTGGACTACATCAATCACCACACAAAGGCCCACATCGTCACCCTTGAGGACCCGGTGGAATACGTCTATACCCCTGACCAGTGCGCCATCAACCAGCGGGAGGTGGGCAAGGATACCCAGAGCTTCGCCTCCGGCCTGCGTGCCAGCCTTCGTGAGGACCCCAATGTCATCCTCATCGGCGAAATGCGTGACCGGGACACCATCGAAACCGCTATCACCGCCGCCGAGACCGGACACCTGGTCTTCGGCACCCTGCATACCGGCTCCGCCTCCGACTCTATTGACCGTATGGTGCAGGTGTTCCCGGAGGGAATGCAGATTCAGATCCGGCTGCAGCTGTCCATGTGCCTGCAGGCGGTGCTGACCCAGCAGCTCGTCCAGCGCAAGGGCGGCGGACGGGTGCTGGCCTGCGAAATGATGATCGTCACCGATGCCATCCGCAACCTCATCCGCGGGGGCAACACCCCCCAGATCGCCAACGCCATTGCGACCAGTGCTGCGCTGGGCGGCCAGACCATGGATCAGGCGCTGGTACGCCTCGCCAGAGGCGGGCAGATCACCCGTGAGGTGGCCATGCACTACGCCCACGACCCGGCCTATGTGAAGAAAAACGCCCTGTAAGCAGGCTTCACCCCGCTTACCACTGTTCCAAGTGACTGCAGATAGAGGAGGGAGCATTCTTGGTCACCTATAAATATACCGCCCTGTCCAAGAGCGGCAAAAAAGTGAACGGCATTATGGAGGGCTTCAATGAGCTGGATGCCGTTGACCGCATCAAACGGGAGTATGCCATTGTTCTCAAGCTCACTGAGGTAAAGGAGAAGAACAAAGAGGGTCTCCTCAATATGGAGATCGGCAAAAAGCTGAACGCCAAGGCCTTTACCGTGATGTGCAGCCAGTTCTCCATCATCCTGAAGGCCGGCATCCCCATCGCCCGGACGGTCCACCTGATTGCCGACAAGACCACGGACAAATACCTGAAGCGGATTCTCGTTGAGGTCGCCGAGGACGTGGAGGCGGGGCGCAGTGTCGCTGCCAGCTTCGAGGAGCGGGGCTCTGACCTGCTCCCCCCCACCTTTGTGGAGACCATTCGTGCCGGCGAGGAAAGCGGTAATCTGGACAGGGCCTTTGAGACCATGTACCAGCACTACGACAAGCAGACCAAGATGGCTGCCCGTGTGAAGGGTGCGCTGGCATACCCGTTGTTCGTTTTGAGCGTTGCTGTGATCGTTGTGATTGTTTTAATGGTCAAGGTCGTTCCCACCTTTACTGAGATTTTCTACTCTCTGGGCGGGGATTTGCCCCCCTTAGCAAAGGCACTTATCGCAATCTCAAATTTCTTCAAATACAATATTTTGAAAATAATTGGCATAATAGCCATTGCAATTATCATTTATAAGGTGTATAATAACACCGAAGAAGGGCGATTGAACATTGCTGAGAAGGTTTTGCGGTTTCCCGTCGTAGGGAACATAAGCATTCTCAATGCCGCAAGTCAGTTTGCCAACTCCATGGCTACCATGCTGGGCTCTGGCCTTACCATCACCCGTGCCATTTCCATCAC